>JAAYGT010000003.1 GCA_012727555.1 Alcaligenaceae bacterium
GCTTGCAACCTGTCGCAGGCTGTTTGCAAGGGTGCTCGATTCAATGATGCCAACCTCGACGGCTGCTGTCTTGACCAGGCCAATCTGCAATCATGCCACTTCGAGCGAGCGCACATGACAGACCTTAGCGCTGTCCAGGCAGCGCTGGAAGGGGCTAATCTGGATGACGCTGATCTCACCTGCTCCCGGCTCGATGGCAGTCAGGCCGACTCACACACAACCCTGCGCCGGACACGGCTTGACCAGGCGAGCCTTCACCAGGCCACCTGGTCAGGATGTCAAATGGCGTTCGCCACCCTGACAGGGGTGCAGGCCGAAGGCGCAGACTTTTCATACGCCCATTTGAACGGTGCAGTTCTAACAGGGGCAGTATTGATCAACGTGAACTTTGATCATGCCAGCCTCGAGCGCGCCAATCTGAACCGGTGTGAGCTCAATGGTGCATCATTCAAACACAGCCTGCTGAAACATGCCTGGCTGCGGGATGTCTCACTTGAAAACACAGATCTGAACGGTGCGGTACTGAATGGCGTTCATCTGGACACCCTCAGGCAGAGCTGACATGCTGATCGGCTTTCATAAGGAAGACGGCATGCGTTGCTGGCTGCTTGTCCGGCGCGTGGACTGCATCGGCCTGCGCCCCAAGGCTTGGGCTATCACCCGACAGCCCTTGCACTGACCCTTTCACCTGTATTGAAGTCTCAGTTCCTGTCGAGAGATCAACGTAACATTAAACAATCATTCTATATTTCGATTAAAATGGAATTATTAGATTAAAAGATGCGCACTATGCAAACCAAACAGGTCGTTACCGCCTTGTCCGCCCTGGCCCAGGAATCGCGCCTGGGCATTTTCCGCCTGCTGGTTCAGGTCGGACCACACGGCATGGCAGCCAGCAAAATCAGCCAGGAACTGGCTATTCCGCCCTCGTCGCTTTCATTCCACCTGAAAGAGCTCACGCAGGCAGGCTTGCTGACATCGCGGCACGAAAGCCGTTTCATCTTTTATTCGGCCAATTTTGAAATCATGAACGGTGTACTGGCCTACCTTATGGAAAATTGCTGTGGTGGCAACCCTTGCCATACCGTTCCAACCTGCGCCATGCCAACGATTGATACTGAACCCTGTCACCCAACGAACAGTGATCCGATCGACACACAATACTGAACCTCTCACCGTGTAGCGCGCGCACGTCACGCGTTCATGGAATGAAACCTCACGTAGTAAACAAGGAATGAACGATGGGAATTTTCGAACGCTTCCTGAGCGTCTGGGTGGCGCTGGGTATTGGTGCAGGTGTAGGTTTGGGCCTTTGGCTACCCAGCCTTTTCCAGATGGTAGCAGCCATTGAGTTCGCGCACGTAAACCTGGTGGTGGCCGTTCTGATCTGGATCATGATTTACCCCATGATGATCCAGATCGACTGGTCTGCCATAAAAGACGTCGGCAAGAAACCCCAGGGTCTGATCCTGACATTGGTGATCAACTGGCTGATCAAACCCTTCACCATGGCTGCACTGGGCGTGCTGTTCTTTCAATACCTTTTCGCCCCCTGGGTTGATCCGCAATCGGCCAAGGAATATATCGCCGGCATGATCCTGCTGGGCGTCGCGCCCTGCACGGCCATGGTGTTTGTCTGGAGCCAGCTTGTCAAGGGCGATGCCAATTACACACTGGTTCAGGTTTCTGTGAATGACCTGATCATGATCGTAGCCTTCGCCCCAATAGCAGCCTTTCTGCTGGGTGTCACCGATGTCACCGTCCCCTGGGAAACACTGCTGCTTTCAACGGTGTTGTACGTCGTACTTCCGCTGTGCGCCGGTATGGCAACCCGCCATGCCTTGCAAAAACGCAGCCCGGGCGCCATCAGCCATTTCGTGGCACAGTTGAAACCCTGGTCAATTGTCGGCCTCATTGCCACTGTGGTGCTGCTGTTTGGTTTCCAGGCGCAAACCATCATCGACCAACCTGCGGTCATCGGCCTGATCGCCATTCCCCTGATTCTGCAAACGTACGGCATTTTCTTCATTGCCTGGCTGGGCGCAAAAATGTTCCGGCTGCCTCACAATGTTGCAGGCCCTGCGTGCCTGATCGGAACCTCAAATTTCTTTGAACTGGCCGTGGCCGTAGCCATTTCACTGTTCGGGCTGAACTCCGGAGCTGCGCTCGCAACCGTGGTGGGTGTGCTGGTGGAAGTACCCGTCATGCTGACACTGGTCGCTATTGTGAATGCCTGGAAACCGAAAACCTGACATCAGATCCTGCCCTGCTGGTGGATAGCTACCGCAAACACAAATATGGTACAAAACGTAACTTGTCTGGCTTTATCCAGCAGAAGAGTCCACAGTGTCTGTGGGGATACGTTTCCCTTTTAACCAGGAATTACAATTGACTACTGAAATCGGCATCGTGAAATGGTTCAACAACGAAAAAGGGTTTGGCTTCATCATGCCTGAATCCGGCGGGAAAGACCTTTTCGCGCACTACAGCGAAATCCAGGGTTCGGGCCACAAAACCCTCGAAGAAAACCAGCGTGTTTCTTTTGTTGCAACGCAGGGCCAGAAAGGTCCGCAGGCATCGAAGATTCAGGTTCTCTGATCCTTTCTGCAGGCCCTTAGGGGCGTGCAAGGAACGCGGTCTCGAAAAACGCCCCGTCATTGACCGGGGCGTTTTTTTTATCCTCATTTTCTGCCAGGCACTCGGTCCGGATCATTCAAGAACACAACGCATGCATTACAGGCACACTTCGCGTTACCATGGTTCGCCAACAACCAAAGATACCTTTGTTCAACGGAGACCAGTATGTCCGATCCACACCCCGTGGTCATTGTTACCGGAGGCTCACGCGGCATTGGCCGCTGCATTGTCGAACGTCTGCACAACGATGGTTTTTCGGTACTGTTCACACACTCTGCATCGCCCGAAGAAGCCCGTGAAATCGAATACGCGTCAACAGGTTCGTCATGGCCTGTAAAAGCCATACAGTCCGATGTCACAGACCCCAAGGCACCCAATCATCTCTTCAATGAAGCTGAAAAACTGGGCCACGTTGTCGGGCTGGTGAACAATGCAGGCATCACAGGAAAACTGGGCCCGATCACCGAACTGACCGACAACGACCTTAACGCAGTGATCGCCGTCAACCTGACTGCTACTGTCCGGTTGTGCCGGGAAGCCGCGCAACGCTGGCTCGCATCACACCCAACCATCAACCGCAGCATCATCAACATTTCCTCGGTCGCGGCACGCACCGGGTCTCCCGGCGAATATGTAGCCTACGCAGCCACCAAGGCAGCCGTTGAAACCCTGAGTATCGGTCTGGCCAAAGAGCTCGCGGCCTCGGGTATTCGCGTCAATGCAGTTTCACCCGGCACAATCGACACCACGATTCATGCCCGCGCCGGTGAACCGGGACGTGCCTTCCGTGTTGCATCGCGCATACCTCTGGGGCGCCCCGGCCGCCCCCAGGAAATTGCCAATGCAGTTGCCTGGCTGATGTCCAAAGAGTCCAGCTACATGACAGGTAGTATCATGAACGTTTCCGGTGGCCTTTGATACCTGCCCTGCCGGAACACGCCCGCTTCCTATCAACCATCAACGACCTGCCATGCCTGCTCGCATCTACCACAACCCCAACTGCGGAACCTCCCGAAACACACTGGCCATGATCCAGGCCTCGGGCGAAACCCCTGAAATCATTGAATACCTGAAAACCCCACCAGCGCGTGAAGAGCTTCTGGCCTTGCTGGCCGCCATGAACATCACCCCGCGCGATCTGCTGCGCCGCAAAGGTACGCCCTTCGATGAACTCGGGCTCGACAACCCGGCACTGTCCGATGATCAACTGATCAATGCCATGCTGGAACATCCCATTCTGATCAATCGACCGATTGTCGTCACACACAAAGGCGCCCGCCTGTGCCGGCCTTCGGAGCTCGTGCTTGATCTGCTTGATACACCTGTTGCTCGCTTCGTGAAAGAAGACGGCGAGGAAGTGGTCTGGCCACCGAAACCATCGTGAACCATTCAGGGGGTGTCTGTGGGTAGTGTCCGAAACGCGGCATGCAACAAACGGCCCGTCAGACCCTAAATGGCCTGCCGCATGGCCTGTGCAAGCTCCGATGAGCCCTGTTCATCAAGGGCATCGGCGGCCGACAAACGATCACGGGTAGCGCGGTTCTGGCTCAGTTTCATTTTGCCCGTCAGCGCCGTAATTGCAATTTCCACGCCAACAATTGCCCGCACCTGCGCATCGATGTAATCAACCGGTGCGTCGCCCATTTTCCAGGGAGCCGGCTGGCGTGCTTCGTGACGACGTGTCAGGCGAGCAACCACCCCACGTACGAAACGCTCATCGTCATGGATAGTGATCGTACCGTGTGCGTGTACCGCCTGATAGTTCCAGGTGGGTACCTGCCGGTGGGTTTCGTGCTTGCTGGGATACCAGTTGGGCGAGACATACCCCTGGGCACCACGAAAGACCACCAACACCTGCGTGCCGGTAGGACACCGTTGCCACAGCGGATTGGCACGTGCAACGTGTGCAATCAAGGTGCCCTGCGATCCCTTGACTGGATCGAGCTCGAACGGGATATGATCGGCATCAAGCCCGGCATCGCTTGAAGTGACAAGCATGCCCAGCGGGTTTGCGCGAATGATGGAATACAGTTCCTCTGGTTGTGACTCGGCAAAATGCGCTGGCAAATACATGATTGGACCAATGACAAAAAGTGCGTGGAAGACCAAGTATGAATGGATGCGGCGTAAAGATCCAGCGTCCAGGGGCCCTGTGCAGCGTGGTTGCTCCAGGAGCATGGAACCCGCACCGTACAATGCGTGAATCACATAAAGCCTGGGGCATGTTTGCGCCGCCAGCACCCTGTTGGTGCTACCATGCCGAAAACCCATGCTTGCGATGCGTGGTCCGCAACAGACAATCACCCAGGGGCCCTGACTATGCTTTCGTTGCCAGCACACGAAACAAGTTGCGCAATCAATGATCCTGAACGCCTGCAAACCCTGGCCGACTACCAGATTCTCGATACAGGCTACGAGACGGCCTTCGACAACATCGTAAAACTGGCCGCGCTGGTCTGCGACACACCCATTGCCGTCATCAACTTCGTTGAAGAGTCCAGGCAGTGGTTCAAGGCAGAACAAGGGCTGGGTGTGCGTGAAACCCCTCTCGACATTTCCATCTGCCGCCATGCCATTCTTGAACAGGATCTCATGGTCATCAACGACACCCTTGAAGATCCTCGTACAGCCAGCAACCCGCTGGCCAATGCAGCGGAAAAAAGCCTGCGTTTTTATGCGGGCGCATTACTTAAAGCAGGGCCACATGCACTGGGTACCCTGTGCGTGCTCGACTACCAGCCACGCACGCTGAATGAACAGCAACTGCAGGCACTGAAACTGCTGCGCGAACAGGTCATGCACCTGCTTGAACTGCGCCGGTATCACATGAACCAGCGCCGTCTGGTCAAGGAACTGGACGAATCACGCAACGAACTTCAGCGTCAGGCACATATCGACCCGCTTACGGGCCTGCTCAACCGCCGTGCCATCGAAAACCGCCTCACCTTCGAACTGGAAGCCCCCCTTGACCCGCAGGCCCCGGGGGCGGTGCTCATGCTCGACCTGAACGATTTCAAAGGCATCAACGACCAGCATGGTCATCTGTGCGGCGATCAAGTCCTTAAAAAAACTGCCACGCTCATGCGCAACACCCTTCGGGTCGATGACATCATCGGACGCTGGGGTGGTGATGAGTTTCTGGTGGTGCTGCCGTCAACCACCCTCGAGCAAGCCCAGGAAATTTCCTTGCGTATTGCACAGACACTGCATGAAGACTACCCACCCGACACCGCCTGCACTCGCGTTGGTGTCAGCATCGGGGTGGTCGGCATGGATCGCTTCCGTACCCTGAAAGGCCTGGTACACGCCGCCGATACCGCCATGTACCAGGCAAAACGTACAACAGGTTCACCCTGGAAAATTGCCCTCGCCCCGGACACCCGCGGCAGCACTATGCTGTAAGGGATGTAAAAAACACATCAATCCAGCTTGATGCCCAGATCCTTGATCAGTTTCTGCCAGCGTTCGGTTTCTTTTTTCAGCAGGGCAGCGTATTCGTCAGGGGTGTTGCCAACAGGCTGAATACCAAAATCAACCAGTGACTTGTTCACTTTGGGATCATTCAATGCCTGGACAATTTTCTGGTTCATGGCATTGATCGTTTCTTTGGGTGTTCCTGCTGTGGTCACCACACCAACTTCGGCCGCAGCCACAACGCTGGGGTAACCCAGTTCGGCAAACGTTGGAACATCGGGCAACTGGGGAAGACGCTGCGGGTTGGCCACAGCCAGCGCCTTGACCTTGCCGGTATTGATGAAACCGGCACCGGCCGCCAGATCGACCATCATGACGGGAACCTGACCGCCTGCGACGTCGGTCAGCGACGGTGCTGCACCGCGGTAAGGAATGTGCGTCATGTTCAGGCCGAGCTCAACCTTGAACAGTTCCATGGCCAGATGGTGGGGGCTACCCGCACCTGCGGACGCAAAATTCAAACCCGCCTTGTCTTCCTTGGCACGCTTGATGACATCGGCCACACTGTTCAGACCCGATTTGGGATCAACCACCATGATCATGGGAAAACGCCCCATGAGCGTGACGGGCACGAGATCTTTGACCGGATCGTAGGACAACTGCGAATAAAGAGCCGGGTTGAACACCAAGGTTCCGTTATCGGCAGACATCATGGTGTAGCCATCGGGTTTGGCGCGGGCGACCTCGGAGGCTGCGATGGCCGTATTGCCGCCCGGTTTATTCTCAACGATCACGGTTTGGGTGACGAGGTTACCCAGGCCGGCATTGAGCGTACGGGCCAGAAAATCGGAACCGCCACCCGCTGCATAAGGCACGATCCAGCGCACGGACTGTTCCGGCCACGCTGCATGGGCAGGCGTTACGGCAACCACAAGCGGTGCCGCCAAAAAGACGGCACTGGCCAGTTTCTTGAATAATTTCATTACGTCCTCCGGTAGGTATTACGAAATTCTTGATCTGCATCATAAACACGAAAGCGGAAACTATATACGCATTGCGTAATTGATTTAAGTTCGTAATAACCCTAAGAGGCGTGCCGGCTTTGCCCCAGACTGAGACTGATCAAGCGGCTTTCTTCGTTCAGGGCCCGGGTGACACGCTCCGCAGTTGCAGCATCGAAACCTCCGGTTGCCCCCAGTACAGTCATGACCGCCACCACTTTGCCGGAAAAATCGAAAACCGGTGCGCTGATCGCGCTGATACCTTGCAGATTGGTGTCACGGACCAGAGCCATGCCGGCTTCCTGAACCTGACGCTTCAGAACACCAATGGGATCAACCGGATCGAGCGTTGCCCGCTGCGCCGGTGAAATGAGGGCCAGTTCTTCAGTGGCAAGACGCTCGACACGCGAGTCGTCAAGATACGCAAGAAACACCCTGCCCGTGGCCGACCAGATCAGCGACAGCACCGAACCGACGCGTACGTTCAAGGTAACCGGCAGGCCCGGTTCTTCGAAACGCACGATGGTGGGCCCCTTGTTACCCATGACGGCAATGAAACAGGTCATTTCCAGCGACTGACGCAACCGCACCAACGAGGGCTCTGCACTGCGCACAGGATCGGCCAGTCGCATTGCCGCAAGCCCTATCTGTATGCATTCCGGCCCCAGTTGATACTGCGACGAGACCGGATCCTGAACCACCAGTTCTTCCTCGATCATGCTGATCAGATAGCGATGAACCTTGGCTGGGTTTTCATCAACATGGCGCGCCAGCGCGGTCAGGCTGGCACGACCGCCCAGGCGCGCCAGCCCTTTGAGCAAGACCATGCCGGTAACGGCTGCCTGAACGCGCTGGCGACGATCACGGGAAGGGGATGGGGTGTCAGTGTCGTCAACGGAATCGATCATGGGAATGTGGGTGTCTGAAGAATTTAAAGCGCCTCAAGAGTGCCCAGGGCACACAACGCAGGCCAAAGTATATGACAGCGATTGCAGCATGAACGCGCCCTCGCATCATGTAGGGAACCTTACAGCCCCCCCCCTCCAAACGCCATCAATAGCCTGCCCGCTCACGTAGGGTCGGCAAGGCACGGGTTTACCCCGTATCAAAATTTACGCAATGCGTGTTAGGATTACGCAAATTTTGAATTGATCTTGCACGGAGACCCCCCCATGGAGACCGCAACCCGCACAGCCTCGGCCTGCCCTGTCGATCACGCCGCCCTTGCGGCTGCAGCCCAAGGCTGCCCGATCAGCGCCAGGGCACAGGCGTTTGATCCCTTTCAGGACGCCTACGTTGAAAACCCGTCTGAATTTGTGCGGTGGGCGCGGGAAGAACAACCGGTTTTCTACAGCCCGAAACTGGATTACTGGGTGGTGACACGCTACGCGGCCATCAAAGATATCTTTCGCGACCCCATCACGTTCAGTCCATCGAACGTACTCGAACCGGTCGAACCCCCTCCGCCAGAAATGAAGGCTGTTCTTGACCAGTACAACTACGGTATGAACCGCACCCTGGTCAATGAAGACGAACCCATGCACATGGCACGCCGCCGTGCCCTGATGGAACCCTTCACCCCCGAACACCTGCGCGAACACGAACCCATGGTGCGTCGTCTGGTCACCGAAGCCATCGACCGCTTCATCGACACCGGCCGCATCGACCTGATGCGCAATCTGCTCTGGGAAGTGCCTTTCACCGTTGCCCTGCATTTTCTGGGCATCGACGACGACGCCGACCGTGAAACCATGAAACGTTTCTCGATTGCGCACACCATCAATGCTTTTGGCCGCCCCACCCCGGAACAACGCATTGAAATTGCTCACACGGTGGGCCAGTTCTGGCAGTTTTCCGGTCAGGTGCTGGAGAAAATGCGCAAGACACCCGATGGCCCGGGCTGGATGCGCTATTCCATTCGTCAGCAAAAGCAGTTTCCCGATGTCGTCACTGACTCTTACCTGCACTCCATGATGATGGCCATCATCGTGGCTGCGCACGAATCCACCTCGTTTGCATCCACCAACGCCATCAAACTGCTTCTGGAACACCCCGATGACTGGCGCGATCTCTGCGACAACCCCGAACTGATTTCCCCGGCTGTTGAGGAATGCCTTCGTCACAGTGGCTCCATCGCCTCGTGGCGACGCCGCGCAACCCGCGACGTGGAAATTGAAGGCGTCCAGATACCTGCCGGCGCCAAACTGCTGCTGGTGGTCAATTCCGCCAATCACGATCCACGCCACTTTTCCGATGCCGACCTGTTCGATATCCGCCGCGACAACGCCGTTGAACACCTGACGTTCGGCTTCGGTGCACACCAGTGCCTGGGCAAGAATATCGGTCGCATGGAAATGCAGATCATCATCGGTGAACTGTCACGGCGCCTGCCCCACATGCGCTTGGCCGACCAAACCTTTGAGTACGTTCACAATCTGGCATTCCGTGGTCCCAAGGCGCTGATCGTCGAATGGGACCCGGCCCTGAACCCCGAACGGCGCGACCCTGCAGTACGCACCTGGCAGCAAGATGTTCGCCTGGGCGCACCGCTGGCCAAAAACTGCGTGCGCACCCTGCAGGTTCAGGCCATTGAAACCGTGGCCGACAACACGGTGCTTCTACGCCTGGTCTCGGCGCACGGATCGGCACTGCCAAACTGGTCGCCCGGGGCCCACATTGACATTGAATGTGGTGATACCGGGCTTTCTCGCCAGTATTCACTGTGCAGTGATCCGGACAACCGCGCGGCCTGGGAAGTGGCGATACTGCGCGATCCGCAGAGCCGGGGTGGTTCTGCCTGGATACACGATCATGTCAAAACGGGCACCATCCTGCGCGTGCGCGGCCCACGCAGCCACTTTCGTCTTGACGAAACCCATACGGGCCCTCTGGTGTTTGTAGCCGGCGGCATCGGCATCACCCCCATCATGACCATGGCACGGCAGGCACGCCGGCAAAACCGCGACTATGTCATCCACTACAGCGGCAGCGGTCGCAGCAGCATGGCGTTCCTGCCCGAACTGCACGCTGAACACGGCGACAAACTGGTGTTGCATATCAGTACGGAAGGCACACGCAACGATCTGAATTCGCTGGTTGGCAGCCTGGACAGCAACGCACACATTTATGCCTGCGGCCCCAACCGCATGCTTGAAGCCTTGCAAAACGCAGTGACACTGCATGGTTTGCCCGACAACACACTGCACGTTGAACACTTCAGCAACGACCAGCCCACGCTGGACCCAAGCCGTGAAACCGCGTTCACGGTCGAGCTGAAAAACTCGGGCCTGACACTGAACGTACCCAATGACCGCACACTGCTTGATGTACTTCGCTCAAAGAACATCGATGTACAAAGCGATTGCGAAGAGGGCTTGTGCGGTGCCTGCGAGGTGCGGGTGCTGGCTGGTGACATCGATCACCGTGACAGCATACTGAGCCCTTCCGAGCGAAAGGAAAACCAGCGCATGATGGCCTGCTGTTCACGTGCGTTGTGCGGCAATACTGTGGTACTTGATCTTTAAAGACATCAGGCATCGGATACAAGCAGGAGAATAGTTTTAAACTATCAGACTCATTACATTATATTTTTTGATATTCTATTGATTTGTATTTTGTTGATCCCTATAATGAATTCATTAAGTTCTTTGTAGTGCACCCTAAGCGCTGCGTCAGGCAAAACCATGAATTTCTGGGATCAACAATTTTCATCCGACACATTCAAGTACGGCACTGCGCCCAATGCCTTCGTTACCGAACAGGCTGTTCGGCTTGACCCATGCTCCTGCGTACTGGTGCCGGGTGATGGCGAAGGGCGCAACAGTGTCTGGCTTGCAGAGCAAGGGCATCGCGTTCTGGCGGTTGATGCTTCTTCGGTAGGGCTTTCGAAGGCAAGGAAACTGGCAGCCCAACGCCAGGTGACCATCGAAACAGAACATACCGACCTGACACATTGGGTACCCTCAAGGCCCTACGATGCGCTGGTGCTTACTTACGTTCATTTACCGGCTGAATGCCGCCAGGCCATTCATCGCAACCTTGCCCAGGCACTGCGTCCAGGTGGTATCCTGATACTCGAGGCGTTCAACCCTGGTCAGTTGTCCAGAACCAGTGGTGGGCCGAAGAACCCTGAATTGCTTTACCCGCTTGATCTCATCCGTCACGATTTCAATCGTCTTTTGCATGAAACCTACGGAACCGAGTGTGAAATCAGCCTGGACGAAGGTCCGGGTCATCAAGGGCTTGCGTGCGTAACCCGCTACATCGGAACGCGTACCTGACCCCGTCAGTTTCGGTTACTGCCGAATCAACGAAACCAACCAAGGAGCTACACCATGTCTTTGCGTATCAACGATATCGCCCCCAACTTCACAACCGATTCAACGGCCGGCAGCCTGACACTGCATGACTGGATGGGTGACAGCTACGCCATTCTGTTCTCGCACCCCAAAGACTTCACCCCGGTTTGCACGACTGAATTCGGTGCCGTGGCACGCCTTGCCGGCGAATTCGCCAAGCGCAACACCAAAGTCATGGGTGTCTCGGTCGACAGCGTGGAAGAACACCACAAATGGAAAAGCGACATCGAAGCGTTCTCTGGCGCACCGGCCGATTTCCCCATCATTGACGACACCTCGCTGCAAGTGGCCAAGCTCTACAACATGTTGCCTGCCGATGCCTACTTGCCCGATGGCCGTACACCCGCCGACAGCGCCACGGTTCGCACCGTGTTCATCATTGGTCCCGACAAAAAAATTCGTCTGACCATGTCCTACCCCATGTCGGTGGGTCGTAACTTTGCCGAAATCCTGCGTGCCCTTGATGCCATTCAGGCTACTGATGGCGTACCTCTGGCCACACCGGCCGACTGGGTTCCCGGCCAAGACGTCATCGTGGGCCTGAGCCTCACCGACGAACAAGCCAAAGAAAAATTCGGCGCGATCGACATCAAACTGCCTTACCTGCGCTTTACCAAAGCGCCTGCCAAATAAGTCATTAACACTGGCAACTCAAGGTTAGCGTTCTGGTTTCTCATCATTCAGGCCAGAACGCGCTACTTCTTGTTTTACCCCTTTCTTTTTGCCCCCTTCTTCATTGCTGTCGGTTGTCAGGTGGCAGATTAAGGATCACCGATGAAAAAAACCTTATTTGCACTCATTTCCACAACACTGATTGCCAGTTTCAACGCCAACGCATCGGGTCATAACGAGGTGCGGCATTTTGCGGGCGATCAGTCAGCAACGCTTGAGCAGGCCCTGGAAAATTTTTCCAGCAACAACAAACAGGTCGCCCAGCTTCTGAAGGGTGAAGTTTCCGAAGTCGACATGGCAAAAATCCACGAGCTGACCTACTCGCTCGAGAATGCCCTTGAAAAAATACGTAAAGATCTTGACAGCCTTGCAGACACCCTGGAAAACCTGCACAACGCCTCTGAAGTCATGAAGCGCGATGAAGTGATCAAGGAAGGCCAAAAGTACATTTCCACTGCACAAAAAGTGGTGAAATAAGTTCAGGCGGCATGCAAGCCGCTACTTGCCTGCCATCCTGCCCCGCCCTGTCGCGTTCCCCTGCGATAATGGCGGGGTTTTCTTTTTTGCGTTTACATGACCACTGCATGGCTTCCCAACACGACATCCGCCCCGGCCAATCCATTGAACTTCTGAAAGAGCTGCATATTCTTACCCGTGACGGCAAGATGAACCAGGACAGCCGCCGCAAGCTCAAGCAGGTTTATCACCTGTTCCAGTTCATTGAACCCTTGTTACAGGGCCTGAAAAATGACCGTGGCGATCTGGTTCTGGTGGATCACGGGGCCGGTAAATCGTATCTGGGCTTCATTCTGTACGACCTGTTCTTCAAAACGCTGAACGATGCTTCGCTGATCTACGGCATTGAAACGCGCGAAGAACTGGTACAAAGCACGACAGCGCTGGCGCAGCGGCTGCAGTTTCCCGGCATGCGTTTTCTGAACCTGTCAGTCGCGGAATCGATTACGTCCGATAAATTGCCTGAAAAAGTCGACATGGTAACGGCACTGCACGCCTGCAATACAGCCACCGACGATGCCATCCGGTTCGCCCTGCACAAAAAAGCACAGCATATTGTGCTGGTGCCGTGCTGCCAGGCTGAAGTGGCGGGTGTGCTGCGGCGCAAAAAAGCACTGTCGCTCGGTGCAGGCGCCTTGGCCGAACTCTGGCGTCACCCCCTGCACACCCGCGAATTTGGCAGTCACGCAACCAATGTTCTGCGCTGCCTGCAACTGCAGGCCCACGGCTACGATGTCACCGTCACCGAACTGGTCGGCTGGGAACATTCCATGAAAAACGAACTGATCATTGCCACCTGGAAAAACCTGCCGCGCCGCAAACCCGCCGAACGGCTGCAAAACCTGCTGGCACTGCTGGGTATTCAGGAAATGCAGGACCGTTTTTTTATCCCTGACGCCCCAGCTTCCCGGAGTACCCCATGAGACTCGACAAATACCTGTGCGAAAGCACTGATCTGACCCGTTCGCAAGCGCGCCGCGTGCTGTCGGCAGGCGAAATCACCATCAATGGCGACGTGGTGCTCAAAGGCACCCAC
>JAAYGT010000004.1 GCA_012727555.1 Alcaligenaceae bacterium
CCGCTTTGTGGTCGATCAGCGGGCCAATGACGGTGCCGGGCTGTGCGCCATTACCCACCTGCAGGGCAGAGACCGCCGCCGAGAACTTGGCCAGGAAGGCATCGTACACACCGTCTTGAACCAGAATGCGGTTCGCGCACACGCAGGTTTGACCGGCGTTACGATATTTGGCCATGACCGCGCCTTTCACGGCAGCATCAATATCGGCATCGTCGAACACGATGAAGGGCGCATTCCCGCCCAGTTCCATGGACGTTTTCTTGACCGTTGACGCGCATTGTTCCAGCAGCAGTTTGCCGATTTCGGTGGAGCCGGTGAACGACAGCTTGCGCACAATGGGGTTGGCGGTCAGTTCGCCACCGATTTCACCGGCAGAACCTGTAACGCACGACAGCACGCCGGCAGGGATACCGGCACGCTCGGCCAGCACACACATGGCCAGTGCCGAGAACGGGGTTTGACTGGCAGGCTTGATGACCATGGTGCAACCGGCCGCCAGCGCAGGCGCAGCCTTGCGGGTGATCATGGCGGCGGGGAAGTTCCAGGGGGTGATGGCGGCGCACACCCCGATGCCCTGCTTGATCACCACGATACGACGGTCGTTGGCCTGCGCGGGAATAGTGTCACCGTACACACGCTTGGCTTCTTCGGCAAACCATTCGATGAACGATGCGGCATAGGCGATTTCACCGCGGCTTTCCGCCAGGGGTTTGCCCTGCTCGGCCGTCATGATCTGGGCCAGGTCTTCCTGGTTTTCCATGAGCAGCTCGAACCAGCGGCGCAGCAGCGCGGCACGGTCTTTGGCGGTGCGGGCACGCCAGGCTTTCAGGGCCTGGTTGGCCTGTTCAATGGCACGGCGCGTTTCGGCTGTGCCCATTTTGGGCACGGTGCCCAGGATTTCACCGGTGGCGGGGTTGTCGACCGACAGGGTGGCGCCGGAGTCGGCATCAAGCCATTGGCCGCCCACGTAACATTGGTGGCGCAGCAGGGAGGGGTCTTTCAGTTGAAGTTGGGTCATGTGCGTGAGCGTTTCTGGCGCAAAAAATGTATATGGTATTCCATATACCAAAATTCTCAAGGGTCTTATTTACCGACCGAACGGCCAAAAAACCACATCCACTACCGCAAAATGGTTGACCCTCAAACAAACGCCGCAGCAGCCCGCCCCAGGCGGTCGTTCACGGCCTGCCAGTCCGGCCCCTGCGGTGGTTGTTCCACAAAAATACACACATACCCCTGCTGATCCAGACGACGCAACCCCTCGTACAACCTGCTGGCTACCCGCACCGGATCAGAAGGCCAGCATTCCCAGACAGCGGCCTGAGGCAATGGGGGCTGCGCGGCAAACGTGATGGCGGCCGTTCGGGCAGAATCAGCATTCGCCAAGGCCTGGTCCCATTGCCCGGCGGGTACCAGCACCAGCGGCGTGCGCGGCGCATAATGGGCCTTGAGCGAACCCGACACACGCGGAGCCGCCTGATCAGGCGCCGCAGGGCTGACACCCAGCACCTGCCTGATCTGTTCGGCCGTAATGTGCCCGGGCCGCAACAACACCGGGCCCACACCCAGGTCGATACGCGAAACATCCACAATGGTGGACTCGATACCCACCTGTGAGGCACCGCCTTCAAGCACCAGCAAACGGGTGTCATCCAGCTCGGGAAATTCGGAACGCACGTGATCGGCACGTGTGGGGGACACCTGGCCAAACTTGTTGGCTGAAGGGCCTGCCACACCGGCCTGACCATTCGGGCGCAGGCGTGCAAACGCCTGCAACAAAGCCTGCGCCACCGGATGCGCGGGACAGCGCAGGCCAATGGTGTCCTGCCCGCCGGCCACGGCGTCAGGAATGTGCGGCGCGCGCGGAAGGATGAGCGTGAGCGGCCCGGGCCAGAACGCCTGCATCAGTGCCTGGGCTTCCGGCGGCACCGAAGCAGCCCAGTAAGAAATATCGGCCCCAGGTGCCACATGCACAATCAAAGGGTGGCTGGACGGCCGCCCCTTGGCGGCATAAATACGCGCAATCGCCTCGGGGTTTTCGGCATCCGCCCCCAGGCCGTACACGGTTTCCGTAGGGAAGGCGACCAGGCCACCTGCCTGCAACCGTTCGGCAGCCTGCCGGATTTGCGGCTCGGTGGCCTGATGTTCGCCTGCGCTCATCAATGTTCTCTATAACTGACTAATAAAAAGGTGCACCGGATACACGAAAGTGCACCGGCTGCAAAGGCACGTTCAGGGGTGAAGCGGCACAAACGGAATACCCAGCACGGCCGCCACCCGGGCCGCATGCTGGTTGACCTGATCCAGTGAGCCGGCCACCACATTGATGTGGCCCATTTTGCGCCCCGGGCGTGCCTGGGCCTTGCCGTACAGATGCAGACTGGCGCCCGGCACAGCCAGCACCGCAACCCAGTCGGGCTCACGGTACGTACCTGCGGCATCGAACCAGAGGTCGCCCAACAAGTTCAACATAAGGGCGGGTGAATGTGCGGCAGAACTGCCCAGTGGCAAGCCGGCCAGCGTACGCACCTGCTGTTCAAACTGGCTGGCGGCGCAGGCATTCATGGTGTAGTGCCCGCTGTTGTGCGGGCGCGGCGCGATTTCATTGGCAATCAGGCGGCCATCGGCCAGCACGAAGAATTCCACGCACATGACACCCACGTACTGCAGACGGGCGGCAATCTGTTCGGCTGCCTGCAAGGCCTGTTGCGCCAGCGCGGAATCGCACAGGGAGGGGTCCACCGTGGAAACAGCCAGAATGCCCTGGCGATGTTCGTTGCGGGCCACGGGAAAGGCGTGGAACTGGCCGTCCTGGCCACGCGCCATGACCACGGAAATCTCGTAAACCAGCGGCAACATAGCTTCCAGCACACACGCGGCCTGACCGAATTCCTGGAAGGCGGCCAGTGCCTGTTCACGCGTGGCTACGCGGGCCTGCCCTTTGCCATCGTAACCCAGGCGGGCCACTTTCAGAATGCCTGGAAACAGGCTGTCGGGTGCGGACTGAAGATCGGCCACCGTATGGACCGGGCAATAGGGGGCCACGGGCACACCGGCCGATTCGATGAACGCTTTTTCACGAATGCGATCCTGTACGATCGCAACGGCATCGCCCGAAGGGCGTACCGGCACGGAAGCCGCCAGCGTGCGCAGGCTGTCGGCGGGCACATTCTCGAATTCGGTTGTAACGGCTTCGCACTGGGCCGCCAGTTCGGCCAGTCCGGCGGGGTCGGTGTAGGCGGCGCAGATGTGTCGCTCCGCGACGGCACCGGCCGGGCTTTGCGTGTCGGGATCAAGCACTACCACCTTGTAGCCCATGCTCTGGGCGGCGTGGCAGAACATGCGGCCCAGCTGGCCGCCACCAATCATGCCCAGCCAGCGGCCGGGCAGAATCGGTGCGCTCGAAGAATCAATCGTCATAACAATTTTGTAGAAATAAGAGGTGAGCCGCAGGGTGGATTCACACGGGCGGGATCAGGCCTGTTCAGGCGGTACCACCATGCTGCGGGCCGCCTGGGTTTGACGGGCACGGTACGACTGCAGTTTTTCCAGCAGCTCGGCATCGGTGGTGGCCAGATTGGCCACCACGTGCAAGGCAGCATTGGCAGCACCGGCCTCGCCGATGGCGAACGTAGCCACCGGCACCCCCTTGGGCATTTGCACGATGGACAACAGGGAATCTTCACCCCGCAGGTAGCGCGAAGGCACCGGCACACCAAACACCGGCACCGGCGTCAGGGCAGCCATCATGCCGGGCAGGTGGGCCGCGCCCCCGGCGCCGGCAATGATGGCGCGCAAACCGCGCCCCACCGCCTGGGCACCGTATTCAACCATGTCGAGCGGCATGCGATGGGCCGAGACCACGCGGGTTTCATAGGGGATGCCGAAGTAATCGAGCATGGTGACGGCCTGGCTCATGACTTCCCAGTCGCTGGACGAGCCCATGATGATGCCGACCAGCGGCTTGGCAGAGGTATTTTCAGAAGTCATGATCACGATTCCAGGCAGTCAGTAAATGCAGGCTGCCGGGGCAGTCGCCCCGACAAGCACACCATAAGGCAACCCTGCAATCAGGGGAGCCACGTGGTGCGGGCGGTAAAACCGCCGGCACGGTAAAACCATCAGGCGGTCAGACGCTCAAGCGCCTCGCGGTATTTGGCAGCCGTTTTTTCAATGACATCGGCCGGCAGGCGCGGTGCGGGCGGGGTTTTGTCCCAGACCTGGGTTTCCAGCCAGTCGCGCACGAACTGCTTGTCGAACGAAGGCGGGCTGATACCCACGGCATAGCCGGACTGCGGCCAGAAACGGGAAGAGTCCGGCGTAAGCACTTCGTCCATCAGGTGCAATGTGCCATTGGCATCAAGGCCGAACTCGAATTTGGTGTCGGCAATGATGATGCCCTTGGTGGCCGCAAATGCAGCGGCTTCGGTGTACAACTGCAGCGTGAGGGCACGGATTTTTTCAGCCATGGCTTGCCCGACTTCCTTCACCACATGGGCGAAATCAACGTTTTCGTCGTGCAAGCCGAATTCGGCCTTGGCAGCGGGCGTGAAAATGGGTTCAGGCAACTGGCTGGCCTGCTGCAGACCGGCAGGCAGGGCAATGCCACACACGCTGCCGCTGGCCTGATAGTCTTTCCAGCCGGAACCGATCAGGTAACCCCGGGCTACCGCCTCAACCAGAATGGGCTTGAGCCGCTTCACCACCACGGCACGGCCAACCACCTGGTCGCGTTCGTTGGGGGCCACGACATCAAGGGGGTCGGTGCCGGTGGAATGGTTGGGCACAATGTGTGCCAGTTTTTTCAGCCAGAACTCGGTCAGTTCAGTCAGCACCTGGCCCTTGCCGGGAATGGGATCGTCGAGAATGACATCGAAGGCGGAAATGCGGTCAGTGGCCACGATGAGCAGTTGGTCGTCGCCCACAGCGTACATGTCGCGCACTTTGCCACGCCCCAGCAGGGGCAGCGATGTGATGGTGGATTGGTGAAGAGCCTGAACCACGGGGGTATCCTTGAAAAGAAAGATCCCGCCGGGTGCAACACACGGCGGGATGAGGCCTAGAACAGAACCGGACGCACGGGATTACTGGACAACCTGGGCCAGTTCACCGGCCGCGTAGCGGCGTGCCATTTCGGTCAGTTCGATGGGCTTGATCTTGCTGGCGTTACCGGCGGTACCGAATTGCTGATAGCGCTGCACGCAAATGGCCTTGGCCGCTGCGCGGGCCGGCTTCAGGTATTCGCGCGGGTCGAATTTCGAGGGGTTTTCAGCCATGAAGCGGCGGATGGCGCCTGTCATGGCCAGACGGATGTCGGTATCGATGTTGATTTTGCGCACACCGTACTTGATGGCTTCCTGGATTTCTTCAACAGGCACGCCATAGGTTTCTTTCATGTCGCCACCGAACTGGCGGATTTCAGCCAGCAGTTCCTGGGGCACGCTGGAGCTGCCGTGCATGACCAGGTGAGTGTTGGGCAGACGTGTGTGAATTTCTTTGATGCGGGCGATGGAAAGGATGTCGCCGGTGGGCTTGCGGGTGAATTTGTAGGCACCGTGGCTGGTACCGATGGCAATGGCCAGGGCATCGAGCTGGGTGCGACGCACGAAATCGGCCGCCTGTTCTGGGTCGGTAAGCAACTGATCAAGCGTGAGCTTGCCGTCGGCGCCGTGGCCGTCTTCTTTGTCGCCTTCCATGGTTTCAAGGGAACCCAGACAGCCCAGTTCGCCTTCAACGGTAACGCCCAGTTTGTGGGCCATGTCGACGACACGGCGGGTGACATCGACGTTGTAGTCGTAGTCGGCAATGGTTTTGCCGTCTTCCATGAGGGAGCCGTCCATCATGACGCTGGAAAAGCCCAGATTGATGGCACCCTGGCAGATGGCAGGCGACTGGCCGTGATCCTGGTGCATGACCACAGGAATATGAGGGTAGGATTCAACCGCTGCCTGGATCAGGTATTTCAGGAAGCCTTCGCCGGCGTACTTGCGGGCGCCGGCCGAGGCCTGCATGATCACCGGGCTGTCGGTTTCAGCCGCTGCTTCCATGATCGCCTGAACCTGTTCAAGATTGTTGACGTTGAATGCGGGAATGCCATAGCCGTTTTCGGCGGCATGGTCGAGCAACTGGCGCATGGAAACGAGGGCCATGAGTAGACTCCGGAAATCAGTTGAATGGGTAATCGTGCGATTTTACCCCAGACACGCACAACGTGCGGCTTGGGCAAGGGCAAACCACCCCTGCCCTTGAAACACCCCGCTTTCAGCCCCGGCGTGCCGACTTGGGCCGGAAGGCCGCCACCACGGCCGGATCGGTTTCCACGTAGGGGCCACCGATCAGATCAATGCAGTAGGGTACCGCCGCAAAAATGCCGGGTTTGAGCACGGCGCCGTCATCACCCCGCAACCCTTCCAGCGTTTCCTGAATGGCCTTGGGCTGACCCGGCAGGTTGATGATGAGGGCAGCATGATCAGGGGTTTCACGCAGCACGGCCACTTGGCGCGACAAAATGGCCGTGGGCACGAACGCCAGGCTGATCTGGCGCATTTGCTCGCCAAAACCCGGCATTTCGCGGGTGGCCACCGCCAGCGTGGCTTCGGGCGTGATATCACGGCGGGCCGGGCCGGTGCCCCCGGTCGTGAGCACAAGATCACACCCCAGCCCATCAACCAGCTCCACCAGTGCTGCTGATACCTGCGCTTTTTCATCGGGCACCAGACGCGTGACGTACTGGGGCGACTGCACCAGCGCCCGATCGAGCCAGGTTTGCAAGGCTGGAATACCGGCGTCCGGGTAGGTGCCGGCCGAAGCTCGGTCAGAGACCGACACCAGGCCCACGATCAGGTCATCGGGGTGGCGACGGTTCAGGCGATTGGAGGACGACATGATGAACGGGCTCCGGGGTGAATTAGTGACGCACGGCAATGGTCTTGAGCGTTGTAAAACCATATAACGCTTCAAAACCCTTTTCCTTGCCATAACCGGATTGCCCGGTTCCCCCGAAGGGCAGCTCCACACCACCCGCGGCACCGTAATTGTTCACGAACACCTGGCCCGCTTTCACCCGGCGCGCAAGGCGCATCTGGCGGGCACCGTCTGTGGTCCAGAGCCCGGCCACCAGACTGAACGGCGTGCCGTTGGCAATGCGCAGGGCCTCGTCTTCGGTATCGAAGGGGATGGCGCACAAGACGGGCCCGAAAATTTCTTCCTGGGCCAAAGGATGATCGGGTGGTACGTTCGTGAACACTACCGGGGCCTGGTAAAAACCACCGGCCGGCGCATTCAGATCGCGCTGACCCACGGCGGCCTGTTCAATGCCGGATTCACGCGCCTGCTGAATATACGCCTGCACCCGCTCAAGTTGGCGAGCATTGATCAGGGGGCCGACATCGGGGTCGTCAGAGGCCGCACCGGTGCGGGTGGCCTGGAACAATTCAGACAAATGGCCGATGACATCGGAATAAATGGCGCGCTGAATGAGTACGCGACTGCCGGCCGAGCAGGTTTGACCTGCATTCTGGATGATGGCATTGAGCACCACCGGCATGGCGGCATCCAGGTCGGCATCCGAAAACAGAATTTGGGGCGATTTACCCCCCAGTTCCAGAGTAACCGGCGCAAAATGGCCCGCCGCGGCCAGCGCTACCTGCTTGCCGGTTTGCGGCGAACCCGTGAACGACATGTGATCAACACCCGGATGCGCAGACAAGGCGGCACCGGCTTCGGCCCCAAGGCCCGTGCAGATATTCAGGGCACCCGGCGGCAAACCGACCTCGGCCGCGATTTCCGCCACTTTGAGCAGCGACAGGCAGGCGTCTTCAGCAGGCTTGACCACGCAGGCATTGCCCACGGCCAATGAAGCAGCCACGCTGCGCCCGAAAATCTGCAATGGGTAATTCCAGGGCACAATATGGCCGGTGACCCCGTGCGCTTCACGCACGGTCAGTACGGTGAATTCGTTGGGATAGGGAATGGTGCTGCCGTGCAGTTTGTCGGCGGCTCCGGCATAGAATTCAAAATAACGGGCAATGGCGGCCGCATCGGCACGGGCCTGCTTCATGGGCTTGCCGGTATCGCGCGATTCAATGGCGGCCAGTTCGTCCTGGTGATCGAGCAAGGCCATGGCCAGACGAAACAGCAGGCGGCTGCGCTCGGCCGGTGCCATGCGGCCCCAGCGCCCCTCAAAGGCATCGCGCGCGGCCCGCACGGCCACATCAATGTCGGCCTCGCCGGAACGAGCGATTTCAGCGTACATCTGGCCATCAGACGGATTGATGACAGGCAGCGTCTGGCCGGCCAGTGCGCTGACCCATTGATTGGCAATGAAATTCTTGTGAATCATGGCAATTCCTGTTCAACGAGGTGGGTGAGTCTGTTTCCGGAGTTTGACCGGAAACAGGACTTAATGAACAATGATCTGCTGATTGTACCTGCACGCCTGCGCAACCCCAGCCCCTGAAACGCCCTCAAGGCAGGCACACCGCTGCGGCCCGAATTTTCGCCTGAAACGCCCCTGACCTGAACTGACTCCCCTCATGCCCGCTTGCCACGAACTACGCCTCCCTCACACCCCCGATGAAACCGTGCTGCTGATTGGCGGTGACCTGTGCCGGCAAGCGCTGCCGCTGCTTGAGCCCACCGGCGCTACACGCCTGCATGTACGCCGCTCCCCCGCGCAAGCCGGTGAACCGTTTCGCATTCAGGCGGATCTGAATCGGCCGGAAACCCTGGCCGCCCTGCCCCCGCGCATCGACCGCATTCTGTGTGCTGTCAGCCCGGACGGGCACTCGGAAGCGGCCTATGTGCGCGCCTTCATCGAAGGCCCGCGCACCCTGATTCAAACCCTGCGCAACAACGGCAGCCTGAATCACCTGAAACGTCTGGTGTTTGTATCGTCCACCGCGGTGTATGGCGAAGAAACCGACTGGGTCGATGAAAGCACCCCCGAGCGCCCTGCCCGATTCAATGGCCGCGTTTTGCTGCAGGCAGAACAGGCACTGGCGGCCGCACTGGGCGACCGGTGCGTTGTCATTCGCCCGTCGGGGCTGTACGGGCCCGGGCGCACCTGGCTGCTGGATCGCCTGCGCAGCGGGCTCGTGCAGGTGGCAGACCACCCGGTGCACTGGGCCAACCGCCTGCACAGCGCTGATGCCGCCCGTGCCTGCGTGCATCTGCTGTACCTCGATCAGCCGGCGCCGGTCTACATTGCCACCGATGACACCCCGCTGCCCCTGACCGATCTGTACGATGCCCTGGCCGATCTTCTGAACGTGCCACGGCCGTCACGGAGTGGTGCGCCGCTTGACATGCCCAGCAAGCGCCTGCGCGCCACACGCCTGAAAAACAGCGGATTCCGTTTGCTGTGGCCCAATACGCTGGAAGGCTACAAGGCACTCATTAAAATGGGCTGATTCAGTCCCGAATCCAGACGCACGGAGCTACCCACATGCAGTACCTGAATACCGACCACCTTGCACCTGCCGGAAAAATACGCGATCCAGGTTCGTGAACTGCTTCGACAACACATGCCGGACGCCGAGGTGTGGGCCTATGGTTCACGGGTTCGCGGAGACCATTACGACGCAAGCGATCTTGATCTTGTTGCGCACTTCCCGCCAACGCAGCATGACAAAATCACCTACCTGATCGAAACCGACGAAGCATTCAGGGAAAGCAACCTGCCCATCATTGTGCAGATTCTGGATTGGGACCGTATTCCGGCGTCATTTCAGGACGAAATACGGGCCGGGTATGTGGTGGTGCAAAAGGGCAGACACACCACATAAAAATCAACCCTGTGCGCGTTCCTGCAGCACCGCCACGGCAGGCAGGGTCTTGCCTTCCAGGAATTCCAGGAAAGCACCACCGCCCGTTGAAATGTAGCCTACGCGGTCTTCAATGCCATACTTGGCAATGGCGGCCAGGGTATCGCCACCACCGGCAATCGAAAAGCCGGTGGAATCGGCAATGGCCTGCGACACCACGCGGGTGCCGTTGGCAAAGGCATCGAATTCGAACACGCCCACCGGACCGTTCCAGACAATGGTTCCGGCCTGCTTCAGAATGTCGGCAAGACGGGCGGCCGTTTCAGGGCCGATATCCAGAATCAGGTCGTCAGGCCCAACCTGATCAGCCGCCTTGACGGTAGCCTGCGCATCGGCACTGAA
Source organism: Alcaligenaceae bacterium (assembly GCA_012727555.1). Lineage (GTDB taxonomy): Bacteria > Pseudomonadota > Gammaproteobacteria > Burkholderiales > Burkholderiaceae_B > JAAYGT01. The sequence goes on from JAAYGT010000004.1 coordinate 10,167, forward strand.
CGTGGTGGCACACACGACATCGGTGGGAATGGGCACGGCGGCACCGCGCTGCTTCATGATGTCGATGACGGCACGGGCCTCGGCCACCTGATCAGGTTCAGCCAGTGATTTGCCAATGGAAAGACCGGCGGCCAGCATGAAGGTGTTGGCAATACCGCCCCCCACCACCAGTTGATCCACCTTGCCGGCCAGGGCCTGCAAAATGGACAGTTTGGTGGACACCTTGGACCCGCCCACGATCGCCACCAGCGGACGCCGGGGGCTTTCCAGGGCACGCCCCAGAGCAACCAGTTCAGCCTCCAGCAACGGACCGGCGCACGCCACAGGCGCGTACTGGGCCATGCCATGCGTGGTGGCTTCGGCACGGTGCGCCGTACCGAAGGCATCATTCACGTAAACATCGCACAAGGCGGCCAGTTTGCGGGCGAGATCAGGATTATTCTTTTTCTCGCCCACATTGCAGCGGCAGTTTTCCAGCAACACGACCTGACCCGGTTCAACCTGAACGCCGTCAACCCAGTGGGCGACCAGCCGCACGGGCCTATCCAGCAATTCAGACAACCGTGCAGCGACAGGCGCCAGGGAATCGGCGGGCGTGAGCGTGCCTTCAGTGGGACGCCCCAGATGGGACGTGACCATGACGGCCGCGCCGGCATCAAGCGCCATGCGAATGGCAGGCACCGAGGCGCGTACGCGGGTGTCTTCGGTGATGACACCGTCGTTCAGGGGTACGTTCAGGTCGGAACGGATGAATACGCGCTTGCCAGCCAGGGAACCTGACTGGGCCAGTGCGGAGAGCGTGTTGATGGTAGACATGGTTGCGGTTGACGTTGGATTACTTGGCGGTCATGAGGGCCACGGTGGTGTCGAGCATACGATTGGAGAAACCCCACTCGTTGTCGTACCAGGAAGCCACTTTGACCAACGAACCGGACACTTTGGTCAGCGAGGCATCAACCGTGCTGGAGGCAGGATCGTGGTTATAGTCGATCGAGACCAGGGGTTCTTCGTTGTAGTTCAGAATACCCTTGAGCGAACCTTCGGACGCCGCCTTGAGGATGCTGTTGACTTCCTCGACGGTGGTTTCACGGGCAGCCACGAAGGAAAGATCGACCACAGACACGTTGATGGTGGGAACGCGGATAGCGTAACCATCGAGCTTGCCGTTCAGTTCGGGCAGTACCAGGCCCACGGCAGCGGCCGCACCGGTTTTGGTGGGGATCATGCTCTGTGTGGCCGAACGGGCACGGCGCAGGTCTTCGTGGTAAACGTCGGTGAGCACTTGGTCGTTGGTGTAGGCGTGCACGGTGGTCATCAGGCCGCTGACCAGACCAATGGCGTCGTGCAGGGGCTTGACCAAAGGCGCCAGGCAGTTGGTGGTGCACGATGCGTTCGAAATGACGGTATCCGTGGACTTCAACACCTGGTGGTTCACGCCGTACACGATGGTGGCGTCAACATCTTTGCCGCCCGGTGCGGAAATGATCACTTTCTTGGCGCCGCCTTTCAGGTGGGCACTGGCTTTTTCCTTGCTGGTGAAGAAACCTGTGCATTCGAGCACGACGTCAACACCCAGCTCGCCCCAGGGCAATGCAGAAGGATCACGGTTGGCCAACACGCGGATCTTGTCGCCGTTCACCACCATGTAATCGCCATCGACCGTAACCGTACCCGGGAATTTGCCGTGGGCGGTGTCGTAGCGGGTCAGGTGGGCGTTGGTTTTGGGGTCGCCCAGATCATTGATGGCCACGATTTCGATGTCGTGTTTCTTGCCGCCTTCGTAATGGGCACGCAGAATGTTACGCCCGATACGGCCATAGCCGTTGATCGCCACGCGAATAGTCATCTTTTTCTCCTGTTTATGAAATCACGTTTTCGACGGCCGCAGCAACGTGCCCGGCAGTCAAGCCAAAATGGTTGAACAAGGCACCGGCGGGTGCGGATTCGCCGTAGGTATCCAGGCCAATAACGGCCCCCTGAAGACCCACATATTTGTACCAGCCACCGGTTGAACCGGCTTCAACCGCCACGCAGGGCAGGCCAACGGGCAAGACAGACTGACGGTAGGCGGCGTCTTGCGCATCGAACAGCGCCGTGCAGGGCATGGAGACCACGCGCACAGCCACACCCTTTTCAGCCAGTTGTTTCTGGGCATCGAGTGCCAGCGCCACTTCAGAACCCGTAGCGATGATGACCGCACGCGGCTGGGCCGCATCGGACAGCACATAACCGCCGCGCGCAATGGCCGCGCGCGTTTCGGGGGTACGGGGCACGAAGGGCAGATTCTGACGGGACAGCAGCAAGGCCGACGGACCACCGGCGTGAACCTGCATGCCCAGACTGGCCGGACGCTGCAGGGCGCAGGCCCAGGCAACTGCGGTTTCAGTGGTGTCGCAGGGGCGCCAGACGTGCAGATTGGGAATGAGACGCAGACTGGCCGCGTGTTCGACGGCCTGATGGGTGGGGCCATCTTCGCCCAGACCGATGGAGTCGTGGGTAAACACATGCACCACGCGCTGCTTCATGAGCGCCGCCATGCGCAAGGCATTGCGGGAGTAGTCGGAGAAGGTCAGGAAGGTGCCACCGAAGGGCAAATAACCGCCATGCAGGGCAACGCCGTTCATGATGGCTGCCATGCCGAATTCGCGCACACCGTAGTTGATGTGTCGACCGAATTCCAGGTGTTTTTCACCGGCACGTACGGGCTGGGCACCTTTCCAGTCAGTGAGGTTTGAACCGGTCAGGTCGGCCGAACCACCCAGCATTTCGGGCAGCAAAGTGACGAATTCCGTGATGGCCAGTTGCGATGCCTTGCGGGTGGCGACCGTTTCGGCTTTTTCGTTGGTGGCATCGATGAAGGCCTGGGCGGCTTGCTCGAAACCGGCAGGCAGTTCGCCCTTCAGGCGGCGCTGCAGTTCGGCGGCCAGTTCAGGGTAAGCCAGTGCATACGCTGTGAAACGGGCCTGCCAGTTGGCCTGCTGTTCCTGGCCACGGGCGCGGGCATCCCAGGCCGCATAGACCGACTCGGGAATTTCAAAGGGGGCGTGGGGCCAGTTCAGGGCTTCGCGGGTTGCCTGGATCTCGGCGGCGCCCAGGGGGGAACCGTGTACTTTTTCCGAGCCCTGGGCATTCGGCGCGCCCTTGCCAATAACGGTACGGCAGCAAATGAGGGTAGGCCCCTGGCCCTGCACGGCCTGTGCCTTGGCCTGGGCAATGGCAGCATCGACGGCATCGACGTTGTGGCCGTCAACGTTTTCAATCACATTCCAGCCATAGCTGCGAAAACGCTGCGGGGTATTGTCGGCAAACCAGTGCTGAACCTGGCCATCGATGGAAATACCGTTGTCGTCGTACAGGACAATGAGCTTGGACAGTTTCAGGGTGCCCGCCAGCGAGCAGACCTCGTGGGACACGCCTTCCATAAGGCAGCCATCGCCCACGAAAGCATACGTGAAGTGATCGACCACGGTATGGCCTTCACGGTTGAATTCACGCGCCAGCAGGGCTTCGGCCAGGGCCATGCCCACAGCGTTGGCCAGCCCTTGCCCCAACGGCCCGGTGGTGGTTTCAACCCCGGGCGTGATACCCACTTCAGGGTGGCCCGGCGTGCGGGAATGCAACTGACGGAAGTTCTTGAGTTCCTGAATGGGCAGATCGTAGCCCGACAGATGCAGCAGCGCGTAAATGAGCATGGAACCGTGACCATTCGACAGAACGAAACGGTCGCGGTCTGCCCAGTCGGGGGCCAGCGGATTATGCTTCAGGTGCCGGGTCCAGAGTGCTTCGGCGATCTCGGCCATGCCCATGGGCGCCCCGGGGTGACCGGAGTTGGCTTGTTGAACGGCATCCATGGCCAGCGCACGAATAGCGTTGGCCACAGAAGAATCTGGGGCAGAGGTAGGCGTCATTGGGTGCTCACGACGGGGGCCGGCCCATAAAGCCGAACCCATGATTTCAGATTTATGGAACTCCGGATTTTAGCACCCGATCTTGCCTGTGCCCGGCAGTGCCCGGTGTGGTTGCAGTATGATCACCGCACCCACAGACCCACAGCCTGCCCGCACCATGAGCGCACCCCGTTTTTACTGCCCTATCCCCCTGCCCGAACACACGCGCATTGCACTGCCCGACGCGGTCAGCCATCACGCGCTACGCGTACTGCGACTGAAGGAAGGCAGCCCCCTGGTTCTGTTCAACGGCCAGGGCGGCCAGATCGCGGGGGAGCTCGATGTGGAAGGCAAACGCGGCTTTGCACGTCTGGGCGCCCACGACCCGCGGGAAGCGGAATCCGCCGGCGACATCACCCTGGTTCAGGGCCTGGCCAGCGGCGACAAAATGGACTGGATTATAGAAAAAGCGGTGGAGCTGGGCGCACGGCGCCTGGTGCCGATCGCTGCCCGACGCAGCGTCCTGCAATTGCAGGGTGACCGGTTGCAAAAGCGCATGACGCACTGGCAACGCATTATTGAATCGGCCAGTGAACAATGCGGGCGCAACCGTCTGATGCAACTGGACGCCCCTGTGAAACTGGCTGACTTCCTGGCAGCGGAAGCCACACACACGGCTGTAAACGCCCAGGATCGCACCAGACTGACGCTTTTGTGTCACCCGGGCGCATCGTACAGCCTGACAGATGCCCTGAAAGCAGCCGGCCTGATCGAAAAACCGGGCAACGTCACACTGCTGGTTGGGCCTGAAGGCGGGTGGTCTGACGAAGAACTGGCTGCGGCACAGGCCCATGCCCTGACACCCGTTGCCTTCGGCAGCCGGGTACTGCGTACTGAAACTGCCGGAAGCGCCCTGATCGCCGCGATCAGTGCGCTATGCGGCTGGCTCTGAAACCTGGCCACGGCCAAAGCCGAGGGGCCAAGGGCGAGCCCCTGGAAAAGACAGCCGCACGCACCAAGAGGTTCAGCAACGGGGAAAAGCGCTCATTCGCCCGAACCCGAATACGGACGGGGTTCAACACCGGGTTCAGGGTCGGGGTGACGACCGGCGTGAACGACCGCATACACAAAGGTGCGATCATTGTTGGATGCGTATTCGACAACGTCGGCCACAACCGACAAAATGGCCTGGGAGTCTTCGGCCAGTGCGGGATCACCGGAATGCAGGTTATCAAACCACAGCAACACCCCGCCCTTGTGGTCGAGCACGGTGTCGCACAGGCAATCAAAGAGCGCGTCAAGATTGCCCCCGAAAAACTCGGGAAAATCGACGGCTTTCACAACGGCACGCAATACCGCAGACCGGCTGCGTGCGCGGTCGCAATCGACCACGTAAGCTGAAATACCGGCCGCCTGGGCCAGCTGGAAGGCCTGTTCACGAGAAACGACTGAAGAGTCGATCAAACCGCCTTTTTGCAATGCTTCCTGCAATGACTGCGCTTGGCTCATGCGGGCACCTCCTTACAATGTTGAACCTGCCGGCAGTGTACCGGCCCGTGTCGGGAAAACCGGGATAAGAACCCGAAAAATAACCCGAAATGACGGGGCTTGGCTTTTTAATCCATTTCAGGATTCCGATGCAAGCGCCAGACGCCGGCGCGTTGCATGGGATCCACAGTGATGCTTAAACCCGGGGGGTATTGGCATCGACAACGGTAAGTGCAGCCATGTTCACAATACGACGTACGGTGGAACTGGACGTGAGAATATGCACAGGCGCATTGACGCCGAGCAGGAACGGCCCGACCGCAACATTGCCGCCCGCTGCTGTCTTGAGCAGGTTGTAGGCAATATTGCCGGCATCGACGTTGGGGCAAATAAGCAGGTTGGCTTCGCCACTGAGGGTGGTGGTGGGCAGAATGCGCTTGCGCAGGGCTTCATCGAGTGCGCAGTCACCGTGCATTTCACCATCGATTTCAATGGAAGGATCACGCTGCTGAACAATGTGCAGTGCCTGCTGCATTTTGGCACCTGACGACGAGCTGCCCGTACCGAAATTGGACCGGGACAGCAGCGCGACCTTGGGCTCCATGTTCAGGCGCCGCATTTCGGCAGCCGCTGCCAGCGTGATGTCGGCCACCTGTTCAGCATCGGGGTTGTCGTTGATGTGGGTATCGGCCAGGGCAATGGTACGCTCGGCCAGCAGCAGAATGTTCATGGCCGCATACGTTGTGGCACCGGGCGCCTTGCCGATGACTTCATCGACAAAACGCAGGTGATCACCGAACGATCCCACCGTACCGCAGATCAGGCCATCGGCATCGCCCAGACGCACCATCATGGCACCGATCAGGGTCAGGCGCCGGCGCATTTCAACGCGGGCCATTTCCTTGCTGACCCCTTTGCGGCACATGATGTCCCAGTAGGTTGTCCAGTAGCGATGGAAACGCTCGTCGTAGTCGGGGTTGGTGACTTCGACATCAGCGCCCAAGCGCAGCCGCAAGCCGAACTTCTTGATGCGATCAGCCAGAACGGACGGACGGCCCACCAGAATGGGTTTGGCCAGTTTTTCATCGACAATGATCTGCACGGCGCGCAACACGCGTTCTTCTTCACCTTCGGTGAATACGATGCGCGCCTTGCCGCCGTCGCGTACCATTTTCTTGGCCGTTGAAAACAACGGCTTCATGAACGAACCGGAGCGGTACACGAACTGCTGAAGCTGGTCGGCGTAGTTGTCGAGATCGGCAACGGGGCGTGTGGCCACGCCGTCTTCCATGGCGGCACGGGCCACGGCTACACCAATGCGCACGATCAGGCGGGGATCGAAGGGCTTGGGAATGAAGTATTCCGGACCAAACGACACGCCGTACGTACCGTAAGCGGCTGCCACGACATCACTCTGTTCTTCCTGGGCCAGTTGGCAGATGGCCTTGACAGCGGCCTTTTCCATGCCCCGGGTGATGGTGGTGGCTCCGACATCGAGGGCTCCCCGGAAAATGTACGGGAAGCACAACACGTTGTTGACCTGGTTGGGGTAGTCGGACCGCCCTGTGGCCATGACGACGTCGTCGCGCACGGCATGTGCCTGTTCCGGCAGGATTTCAGGGTTGGGATTGGCCAAGGCCAGAATGAGCGGACGAGCCGCCATGCGGGCCAACATTTCAGGCTTGAGGACGCCACCGGCCGACAACCCCAGGAAGACATCGGCGTTGTCGATGATGTCGGACAGCGTACGGGCCGATGTTTCCTGGGCAAAACGGGCCTTGTCGGGGTCCATGAGCACGGTACGGCCTTTATAGACCACGCCTTCGATGTCGGACACCCAGATATTCTGCAGCGGCAGGCCAAGATCGACCATGAGGTCAAGGCACGCCAGGGCAGCCGCACCGGCACCGGACACCACCACCTTGACGGTGCTGATGTCTTTGCCGACCACTTCAAGGCCATTGATGAACGCGGCCGAGACACAGATGGCCGTGCCGTGCTGGTCATCGTGGAAAACCGGAATTTTCATGCGTTCGCGCAGCTTGCGCTCGACGGTGAAGCATTCAGGGGCCTTGATGTCTTCAAGGTTGATGCCACCGAACGTGGGTTCAAGACCGGCAATGATTTCAACCAGTTTGTCGGGATCGGTTTCGTTGATTTCGATATCGAAGACATCGATGCCGGCAAACTTCTTGAACAGCACCGCCTTGCCTTCCATGACGGGCTTCGAAGCCAGCGCACCGATATTGCCCAGCCCCAGCACCGCCGTGCCGTTGGTGATGACACCCACCAGATTGCCGCGCGATGTGTAGCGAAAGGCATTCTGGGGATCGGTGACGATCTCTTCGCACGCAGCGGCGACACCGGGCGAGTAAGCCAGCGCCAGATCGCGCTGGTTGGACAATTGCTTGGTGGGCGTGACGGAGATTTTGCCGGGTCGGCCGGACTCGTGGTATTCGAGCGCCGATTTGCGAAGATTTTCTTCCATGATGACCTATGCGGACAGGGTAGTCGAACAGGCAACCATTCTAGCCCTTTGAGGCTGTTTGTGACACCCGAGACCGCCGGATTCCCGGAAGATTGCAACCACCTATTACAAAAGGCGGAATGCGGCGGCTGTCACGCGCGAGGGTCACACGCTTGCGGCAGGGTATTCGCGTGGCGACAACACGCCGCCGGGGTCGAACAGGGCCTTGACCCGGCGATCAAGCTGCCGTGCAGCCGCCTGAACATCAGGCTCTGGCGCAACGGCGGGATCCGTTCCTTCAACAACCTGTCCGTTTTCGATGCCGGCAGTCATGCTGGTGTCCAGAACGGCTGCATCCATCAGCGATGTATCCAGCACAACCCATTCCAGCCAGCCCAGCTCGCCCGCCTGGCCCAGCAAAAGGCGGGCCAGATTGACCCCTTCCTGTTCGCCGGTTGCGGTGCTGGCCGCCGGCGTCAGGGCGTCCAGACGGTAGCGAGCCGGCCAAACCGGCTGCTGACGGCACAGCTGCCCTTCAGGACTGCCGGCCAGTTGAAACAACGAAGACACCAGCCGTTGCAAGGCCATACCCTGTAGCGGCTTGGTATTGCGTTCCCCGAACGGCCCCAGGCCCGCGCTGGTGCCATTGGCCAGCAACACCGAGGCATACACCAGGCCGCAACCCTGCAACCGCCCGGGGGGCAACCGGCCCATGCTGACAGGATCCGACAACCAGGCGGCAACGGTCAGGTGGGCAGGCACACCGGCCAGGGCCGTGAACCCCAGGGCTTCCAGCTCGCCCACAAGACACCCGGGCTGGACAAACCACCGGGTACCGCCGGGCTCAAGACGCTCGCAACGGGCGATATCGCGACCCGGCAGCACGTACAGTACCGGTTCCTGGCAGGCCGGGTGCGCGGTCGGCAAACCGTCCAGCGCCATCACAACGCCTTCAGCGGCACACAAGGCACGGGCATGATGAAGATCGGCCAGTTGCTGCACAACCAGCCGGGCGCGCCCGTGCCCCTCGACCGCATCAAGCATGCGCACCGTGCCGGTCACCAACCGACCAAGACGATGACAAAAAGCCGCCCAGGGATCCCGGGGCGGGCGTTGCCCGGTCAGAAAAGCCCGTCGCGATGAAGACTGCATTCAAACTCCCAACCGTATGCGGCGTTAAAATCGGTGTTTTTCCAGAGAACTCACGCCATGCCTCGCCTTGCTTCACGCACCGAACGACTCAGCACTTTTCATGCCGTTGAACTGCTCAAGAAGGCCAGCGCCCTGAGCGCCCAGGGGCATGACATTATCAGCCTGGGCATCGGCGAACCCGATTTTACGGCGCCTGCCCAGGTGGTTGAAACCCTGCACCGCGCAGCCGATGCCGGGCTGAGCGCCTACACCCTGCCTGCCGGCCTGCCCGCACTGCGCGAAGAACTGGCCCGTTTCTACGGTAATTTCTTCGGAGCGCCCGTTGATCCGGCGCGCATCATCGTGACGTCAGGTGCCTCAGGGGCGCTGCTGCTGGCCGCCATGGCCCTGATCAACCCGGGCGATGAAGTGCTGCTGCCCGATCCCTCGTACCCGGCCAACCAGAATTTCATTCTTTCGGCCGGCGGCGTGCCACGCCTGATCCCCACCACGGCCGAAGACCGCTTCCAGCTGACGGCAGAGCATGTGCGGGCACACTGGAGCCCCGCCACCCGGGGCGTGCTGATCGCCTCGCCCAGCAACCCCACAGGCGCCAGCCTGACACGCGAAGCGCTGCAGGCGCTGATCCAGGAAGTACGGGCCCGCAACGGCTTCATCATTATGGATGAAATCTACCTGGGGCTGTACTACGAGGAAGCACCGCAAAGCGCTCTTGCACTCGATGACGACATCATCGTCATCAACAGCTTCTCGAAATATTTTCACATGACCGGCTGGCGCCTGGGCTGGATGATCGTGCCTGAAAGCATGTTCAAGGCCACCGACCGCCTTGCAGCCAGTCTGGCCATTTGCGCGCCGGCGCTGGCCCAGCATGCCGCGCTCACCTGCTTCGAACCCGATGTCCTGGCCATCTACGAAAAACGCCGCCTGTCGTTCCGGCAACGGCGCGACTACCTGCTGCCCGAACTGGAACGCCTGGGCCTGCATGTACCGGTCAAGCCCGATGGCGCGTTCTACATTTATGCCGACATCAGCCGCCACAGCACCGACAGCGATGCCTTTTCCCGCAGGTTGCTCGATGAAGCCGGCGTGGTGGTCGTGCCAGGCCGCGATTTTGGCCAGGCACACGCACGCACCACAGTGCGTCTGGCCTACACGCTTGGGCTTGATCGCCTGGAAGAAGTGGTGGCCCGACTTTCGAAGGTGCTGGGCTGACCGCTGTGTTCGTGCAACGCTATTTGTTGCGCACCGGAATACCTGAAGCCAGCGCAATGCGCCGACGCTCGGCCAGCACCTTGGCGCCGTAGCCGCCATCGCCGGGGCCGGTGGCCCCCACGTAACAGGCCAGCCCGCCCTCGATGGAACCCCGGCGATCGATGCAGTCATCCAGAATGCGTGTTCCGACCCATATATTGGCAATGGGATTCAACGCTTCGGTCACCCCTTCCTCGAAGGCCTCGAATTTGTCTTTGTGCACACGGGTCAGGACCTGCATCAAGCCCTGCGCCCCGACATGGCTTTCAGCATACGGGTTGTAGCGGGACTCAATGGCAATGACGGCCAGGACCAGTTGCGGATCAAGGCCCCGCTCGCGGGCCACTACAAACACGGTGTTCACCAGGGCGCCGGCCACACTTTCTGCAATTTTGTACTTGCGTGCAAGGTAACTGCGCAACGCTTTGGCCTGATTGGCCGTGAGCCCAGGCGCATGGCGGCCATCAATGGCCGCACGGATGGCCTGTGCAAAGTTGAGCTGGGCTGATGTGAATCGAGGCGCTTCGCGCGTGCCGCCCTGGGGGCTGGGCAACGCCAGCGGCAACACCTTGCCATCGGTCGCCTGCGCCGCCGAAGAAGAGCCAGAGGCGCCCGACGCAGACAAAGCCGGACCCGTCTGCTCGAACAAGGCGAGAAAATCGTCATTCATGGGCTCGGTACGGAAAACAGCCACAACAGCATCACGCAACTGACGTGATTGATCCTGCAACGAAGGTACGGTGAGCGCCAGAGCCAGGGTGACCAGCACGGCAATGCCCAGGTAAATGGCCGCCACGTGGATGAATTCGCCGACCCGGTACACAACGGCACGCACCGGGCGCACCAGCAACGCGTTGTATCTGGGGGCGATCATGAGGCAGTTTTCCGTAAAAGCATGCGGCTCCAGACTGAACACGCCAACAGCCGACACCACAAACCGGACAAAGTGACCGGGTTTGCAACGAAGGAGAAGCCGAGTCAGTGTTAATCTTCGGGTATTCCCCGAATGTAACCTGCAAAACGGCCTGCTGTGAACTACCGCGATCTCAGAGACTTCATTACCCAGCTCGAACGAGCCGGCGAACTCAGGCGCATCAAGCTGCCTGTATCCACTGCGTTTGAAATGACCGAAATCAGCGACCGCACCCTGCGCGCTGAAGGGCCGGCCTTGTTGTTCGAGCAGGCACAGCACCAGGGCAAAACGGCGGCCATGCCGGTACTGACCAATTTGTTCGGCACACCCCGGCGCGTTGCCTGGGGCATGGGAGCCGACACCGTCGAGGCGCTGCGCGACACCGGCGAACTGCTCGCCTCATTGCGCGAACCCGAAGCCCCCAAGGGTCTGCGCGATGCACTGGCCACGGTTTCGAAACTGAAGGCGGCTTTGTGGGACATGAGCCCGAAAACCGTGCGCTCACCCGCCTGTCACGACATTGTGCTGGAAGGCAACGAGGTCGACCTGAACACCATTCCGCTGCAGCACTGCTGGCCCGGCGATGTCGCGCCGCTGCTCACCTGGGGTCTGGTCATCACACGCGGCCCCAACGCCAAACGCCAGAACCTGGGCATTTACCGGCAACAATTGCTGGGCCGCAACAAGCTGATCATGCGCTGGCTGTCGCACCGGGGCGGTGCGCTCGATTTCCGTGACCACGCCCTGGCCCACCCGGGCACGCCCTTTCCCATTGCCGTGGCCCTGGGTGCCGACCCGGCCACGATCCTGGGCGCCGTCACGCCGGTACCCGACACCCTGTCGGAATACCAGTTCGCCGGTCTGCTGCGGGGTTCGCGCACCGAAGTGGCCAAGGCGCTGGGCAGCGATCTGTCAGTACCCGCCTTTGCGGAAATCGTACTGGAAGGTCACATACTGCCTTCCACAGACCCGCGCGCCCTGCCCCCGACCGCCCCCGACGGCGCTCCGCCCCCGCCGGACACCGGCTATGAAGTGGCCCTGGAAGGCCCCTACGGCGACCACACGGGCTACTACAACGAACAAGACTGGTTTCCGGTATTCACCGTCGAACGCATCACCATGCGCCGCAACCCCATCTACCACAGCACGTACACAGGCAAACCACCTGATGAACCGGCTGTCCTGGGGGTGGCGCTGAACGAGGTCTTTGTACCCTTGTTGCGTCGTCAGCTCCCTGAAATTGTCGACTTCTACCTGCCACCGGAAGGTTGCAGCTACCGCCTGGCCGTGGTATCCATACGCAAGCAGTACCCCGGGCACGCCAAACGGGTCATGTTCGGTATCTGGAGCATTTTGCGTCAGTTCATGTACACAAAATTCATCGTGGTGGTCGATGACGACATCAACACGCGCGACTGGAAAGAAGTGGTCTGGGCCATGACCACCCGCATGGATCCGGTACGCGACACCGTCATGGTGGAAAACACCCCGATCGATTACCTGGATTTTGCCTCGCCGGTTTCAGGGCTTGGCGGCAAGATGGGCATGGATGCCACCAACAAATGGCCGGGTGAAACCCAACGTGAATGGGGCACCCCCATACGCATGGACGACGCCGTGGTCCGGAAGGTGGATTCCTTGTGGAAAGATCTGGGTATTTAGGCAAGCAGGCCGCAAGGCATGAACCCGGCACACCCGCTGAACCACCGGGCACTGTTTTTGCCAGAAACCGTTCTGTGTTTAGTTGCGGGGTTCAGGCTTGCTGCGGGCAGTGCGCACCAGTTGCCAGCCAGCCAGCAAACTGAGCCCCACCTTCAGCCACCGCCCTTTGCGCCCCACACCCGATACAGCGGCTGTAACGGCCGACAAAATAAACGGGTAACGCCGCGAGAGTACGGACGCCTGGGCAACCCAACCCAGCGCCGAGCGCGCGGAAAACTGTGAAAGCACGGTATTGAGCAGGGACGATGCCGAGACCGTCCCTGCAAGCTCTTTGGCCGTGTGGCGCACGGTCTGGCGCTCAAGTTCGGCCCGGGCGCGCAGCAGCTCAATCTTCAGCAGGCGGTCAGTGGGGGCGGGAAGACGACGCATGTTCAGGGCTCCGGCGCCACCAGGCAGATGCCTGTTGAACGCCATTGAAAGGCTTAGTCGCGAGGCGGACTGGCGTGGGTCTGGGTTTCTTGTGAACGCAGCTGATCGAGCAATGCAAGATCGCGCCGGAGTTCGTCAAGCGTGGCATGAAACGGCACCGGTGCCTGAACAAGCCGGTGGCGCAGCACAAGAAACATGCCCAAGCCAGCCAGCACATAGGCACAAGCCAGTAACAGCAGTGCCAGATAACGATGTTCTGTTGGCCAGAAATACAAGGCGACCGCCACAGAAAACACCAGCAAGCCCAGCAACACCAGCACCAGCGCAGCACACGCCAGCACCAGCTGGCCGATCAGACGGGACTTCTGATCGGCCAGCTCGAGCGAGAACAGCTCAAGCCGGGTACGCACCATGGACAGCAGGGTGGAGGACAGCGTACCCAGCGACTCTTTCAACGCCATGATGCGCTCGGCACCCTGCGGGACGAAACTGATTCAGGCAACACGGTACGGATCAACGACGGCAGATGATGGCACCGACAAGCACACCGATAACCCCTGCCACCGTGATGGCACGCCAGGGGTTATCGTGCACGTAGTCGTCGGTGGCACGAACCGCCTTGCGGCCACGGGCCAGCAGTTCGTCGTGTGTGTCGTACAGGGCTTCACGGGTACGACGCAAGGAACGCAAGGCATCTTCGCGCAGTTCACCGGCCTTGTCGCCGGTGGCATCGGCCGCTTCACGCATCAACCGCTCGATGTCGTCAAGACTGTCTTTGACGTTACGGATGAAATCTTCCTCGTTGGCTGCCGAGGTCTTTTCAGTAGGTGTGTCTGTACGGCGTGTGGCCATGACGATCTCCTGGTGAACAACAACGATGGACTACGGTACCACCAACACCGTTCAGGGGCAAACCCCGTACCGGCAAAAGGCGGGCGACATCAGGCATCTTTCTGGCGTGTACCGAAAATACGGTCGCCGGCATCGCCCAGACCAGGAATGATGTAACCGTCTTCATTCAGGTGGCTGTCGATCGATGCCGTATAAATGTGAACATCCGGATGGTGTTTTGCAACCGCCTGAATGCCTTCAGGGGCCGCAACCAGCACCAGAGCCCGTATTTCGCGACAACCGGCCTTCTTGAGCAGATCGATGGTGGCCACCATGGAACCACCGGTTGCCAGCATGGGATCAACGATCAGGGCCAGACGCTGATCCAGCTGCCCCACCAGGCGTTCCAGGTACGTTTGCGCCTCAAGGGTTTCTTCATTGCGCGCAATGCCGACCGCACTGACCTTGGCGCCCGGGATCAGATTCAGCACCCCATCGAGCATGCCAATGCCGGCGCGAAGAATGGGAACAACCGTGACTTTCTTGCCCGCCAGTTTCTCGACATGCAGCGTACCGCACCAGCCATCAATCGTGGCGGGCTCAAGGGGCAGGTCTTTGGTGGCCTCGTAGGTCAGCAGCGAGGCAATTTCCTGGGCCATTTCACGGAAATTTTTGGTGCTGAGATCGGCACGCCGCATGAGACCGAGTTTGTGGCGGATGAGCGGATGACGGATTTCATGGATCGGCATGGGGTATCCTTGGGGGTAGAACAGCGGATTGGCACAGAATTGCCGGGAAAACACAGGCACAGCGCCGCCCGGGCGCGGCACGGTGCACGACGATGCGTGATGATACAGAAAACCTTCACGGCACTGGGCGAGCAACACAAACAACACCGGCTGACCACGCTCCGGCCAGCCTTCCCGGGCTGCTCAGCGGGCCGCCAGCCACTTCACCAGCGCATCGTCAAAGGGCCTTCCGGCTGCCGCGCGCTCGTGATTGACCATACTGACCAGCACGTAGCGCTTGCCACTGGCACCCAGCACATAACCGGCCAGTGCCCGGACATCTCGCAGGCTGCCGGTTTTCAGGTGAGCCATGCCCCGGACCTCATCGGCCTTGAGACGGCGGCGCACCGTACCATCGACTCCGGAAATGGCCAGCGAAGAAACAAACTCCGGCATCAACGGCGAATTCCAGGCAGTGAGCAACATGCCGCCCAGACCCTGTGCCGTCACCCGGCCCTCGCGGGAAAGGCCGGAACCGTTGTCAAAGACCCAGCCAGTGGTGTTGACACCCTGACCGTTCAGCACCTGCTGCAGGGCCCGCATACCCGACTGAACGGTTGCGCCCGCCCCCTGCGTTTCGGCCGCCAGCGTCAGCAGCAGCGTGCGCGCCATGACGTTGTTGCTTTGTTTGTTCACCCAGCGAATGGCTTCCGACAAGGGTTCGGAATCACGCCAAGTGAGCAAGGTTGCACCACCGGGCACCTTGCCCTCGCGAAAGCCCTTGCCCAGCGTACCGCCGAGTTCACGCCACAGCATCTGGAAGGTGGTCTCAAAATGGCGCTGCTGGGGCTGCACCAGGCGATAAACGGAAAATTCGCCACATGAACCGGCCGCCTGGCCACTGACGGTGATCGTGGCGTCGGCGCCGGCTGACGACACCTGCGTGACGACACCGGGCGACCCCGGACAGACGGCATCGCTCCAGGCGACATCGCCGGCGATGCGCAGACCCGGCACGGGAGGGTCGATGAGGGGAATCCAGCGACGCGCCTGGCGATCGGGCTGAAACACCAGACGCACCACGCCCAGGCCGACCATCATGGCATCCGGGCTGGCATTGTAGGGGCGGTCGCCGGCGCCATCGAACTCGGACGGATCAATGGCCACCGCACCAAACACCGAGCGGTCAACCACAACGTCCGTCACGTTCTTTACGCCACGCAAACGCAACTCACGCAACAAACCCCACAGTTCTTCGGCCGTAAGGTTCGGGTCTGCACCGGCCTTCAGGTACAGCGGCCCTTTCAAGGTGCCCTGCTCATCGATACGGGCGCCTGGATCTGTGTAGAAGGCCGTACGCCAGGTGTAATTCGGACCCAGGCCGGCCAAAGCCCCCCAGGTCGTGACCAGTTTCATGACCGAGGCCGGGTTGCGTGGCTGGCCGGCATTCACTGCCATCAGCACAGGCCCGCCAATTTCCTGCACATACAGGGAAAACGCTGCATCAGGCAGTTTGGCAGCCTGCCAGACCTTCTGCAGCTCGGGCGGCATAGCCTGAGCCCATGCCGCTGCCGGCGCACTGGTCAGCGCGACGAGGCCGAACAACGCGGCCGCACGTGCTCCACGCCCGCAGCCGGGCAGCCCGGACACGGGCGACCTGCCATTGAAAAAACGGCCTGACACGGCCTGCACAACGCTGGAAAGCGCTTTGAACGAAAAACCACGAACCATTTCAACCATCCCAGACACACGCCCGAACAGCCGCCAGCATACCCAAACTGATCCTGTTTTGGCGAGTCCGGATACACCACTTTTGAGCCGGATCCTGTGCTGCGCTTAAAATAGGCGTCCGCAGGGCATTTACCCCCCCATCCCGCTCCTCTCACTCCAACCCCGCACGCGTGAACCCAGATCTCGATATTCATCAGTTCGACTACGAACTGCCCGCCGAATTGATTGCCCAGACACCGGCAGCACACCGCACAGACAGTCGCCTGTTGCACCTCGATGAGCACAGCCGGCTTCATGACCGTCAATTCCGGGACCTCCCCGGCTTGTTGCAGCCCAATGACCTGCTGGTGTTCAACAACACCCGGGTGATCAAGGCACGGCTTCTGGGCCATAAA
Source organism: Alcaligenaceae bacterium (assembly GCA_012727555.1). GTDB lineage: Bacteria > Pseudomonadota > Gammaproteobacteria > Burkholderiales > Burkholderiaceae_B > JAAYGT01. The sequence goes on from JAAYGT010000004.1 coordinate 27,104, forward strand.
GCATCCGGCGGCAAGGTCGAGGTACTTGTTGAACGCATTACCGGGCCCGGCACGGCACTGGCCCATGTACGCGCCAGCAAGTCGCCCAAACCCGGTACCGACCTGTTGCTGGCAGGTGCACTGAAAGCCACGGTTACGGGTCGCCAGGGCGAATTGTTCGAACTGGCCTTCAACGACAACGTACTCGATCTGCTGGATCAGTACGGCAGCACGCCCCTGCCCCCGTACATTACGCACAGCGCCGACACCCACGATGACGAGCGTTACCAGACCGTCTACGCGCAGGAGCCCGGGGCCGTGGCGGCCCCCACGGCCGGCCTGCACTTCGACGACAAGCTGCTGGCCACACTGGCCGGGCAAGGCATCGCCCAATGCTTCGTGACCCTGCATGTGGGCGCCGGCACATTTCAGCCCGTACGGGTTGAGCGCATCAGCGAGCACATCATGCACGCGGAACGCTTTGCGGTCAGCCGGGATACCGTGGAACGTGTGCTGGCCACCCGCGCCGCCGGGGGCCGCGTGATCGCCGTGGGCACGACCAGCGTGCGCGCCCTTGAATCCGCAGCAGCACAGCTTGAACACACCCGTGGCACCTGCCAGTCAACCAACGGCATCGAGGGCGACCGCATCGAAGGCGATACCCGGCTGTTCATCACGCCGGGTTATCGATTCCGCTGGGTGGATGCCCTGCTCACCAATTTTCACCTGCCCCAGTCCACCTTGCTGATGCTGGTGTCGGCACTGGCCGGCCTGGAACCCATACAACGGGCCTACGCCCACGCCGTTCAATCCCGGTATCGCTTCTTCAGCTACGGCGATGCCATGTTCATCGAACCTCCTGCACACTCATGACCGGTCTACAGTTCAAATTGCTGGCCACCGATGGCGCTGCGCGCCGTGGCCAGATCACCCTGAATCACGGGGTGGTTCAAACCCCCATTTTCATGCCTGTAGGTACCTACGGTACCGTCAAGGCCATGCTGCCGCACGAACTGGAAGAAATCGGCGCCCAGATTGTTCTGGGCAACACGTTTCACCTGTGGCTGCGCCCCGGCACGGACATCATGGAAAAGCATGGCGGCCTGCACGGCTTCATGCGCTGGAACAAACCCATCCTCACCGACTCGGGCGGCTTCCAGGTATTCAGCCTGAACGGACTGCGCAAAATCACCGAAGAAGGGGTCAAGTTCGCTTCGCCCATTGACGGCAGCCGGCTCTTCCTGACACCTGAAGAATCCATGCGGATCCAGAAAGCCCTGAATTCGGACATTGCCATGGTGTTCGATGAATGCACCCCCTACAGCATCGAGGGCAGGCCCGCCACGGCCGAAGAAGCGGCAAAGTCCATGCGCATGTCGTTGCGCTGGGCCCGGCGCTCGCGCGATGCCTTCCATGCACTGGGAAACCCGAACGCGCTGTTCGGCATTGTGCAGGGCGGCATGTATGAATCGCTGCGCGATGAATCACTGGCCGGTCTGGTGGACATCGGTTTCGAGGGTTACGCCATCGGTGGCTTGTCGGTCGGCGAACCCAAAGAAGACATGCTGCGCATTCTGGCCCACGTTACCCCCCGTTTGCCCGAACACGCCCCACGCTACCTGATGGGTGTGGGCACGCCCGAAGATCTGGTGGAAGGCGTCAGTCGCGGCGTGGACATGTTCGACTGCGTGATGCCCACACGCAATGCACGCAATGGCTGGCTGTTCACCCGCTACGGTGACATCAAGATACGTAACGCGCGCTACCGTGACGACACCCGCCCCCTTGATCCCACCTGCACCTGCCACACCTGCAGCCATTTTTCGCGCGCCTATTTGCACCACTTGCAAAAATCGAATGAAATCACTGGCGCACGACTGAACACGCTGCATAATCTGCACTTTTACCTGAACCTGATGCAGGAAATGCGCACGGCCATCGAGCAGGGTTGTTTCGAGCAATGGCGTGCCGATTTTGCCCGTGACCGCGCCCGGGGCATTGATTGATCCGGTATCCGGTTGAACAAACCCATTGAAATACAGGGCGCACCACACGAATGCGCTGTCGTTTGCAATGAAAAACTTATCGCTACAATAGTCAGTTAACCAAAAATACTCCCGGAGCCCTTTCACATGACACTCACAGACATTCTTTCCGTTGTACCCGCCCAAGCCGCTGCCGGCGGCGAAAACGCACTGATGGGCATGCTGCCCATCATCCTGATGTTCGTGATCCTGTATTTCCTCATGATCCGCCCGCAAATGAAGCGCCAGAAGGAACACCGCAATATGGTGGCCGCCCTGGCCAAAGGCGACGAAGTCATCACCAGCGGTGGTTTGCTGGGCCGCATCACCAAGGTCACCGACAACTACATCACGGTTGAAATCAGCAACCTGGGCGACAAGCCTGTTGAAACCATCGTACAGCGCACTGCGGTCACGTCCGTACTGCCCAAAGGTACTCTCAAGACGCTCTGATACTCGCGTCCGCACCCCGCCGTATGGCGGGGTTTTCCTGTGTCCGCCTTCACCTGTTGATCGACAATGAATCGCTACCCTCTCTGGAAATACCTCACCGTCCTGGTGGCCCTGGTCATCGGCCTGATCTACACGCTTCCCAATTTTTTTGGTGAATCGCCCGCTGTCCAGATTGCCGGCGCAAAATCAACGGTGAAGGTCGATAACCAGACCCTGCAGCGGGTCCAGGCGCTTCTGCAACAGAACAACATCGAATCCACCGGCGCCTACTTCGAAATGAACGGGCCCGTTGGCACGGTGCGCGTGCGTTTCGCGTCCACCGACATTCAACTGCAAGCCAAGGATCTCATCGAACGGTCCTTGAACCCCGACCGCGACAACCCGGACTACACCATCGCACTGAACCTGTTGCCGGCCTCACCGAACTGGCTCACGGCGCTGGGCGCCCACCCCATGTACCTGGGTCTCGATCTGCGTGGCGGTGTCCATTTCCTGCTGGAAGTCGACATGCAGGGCGCCTTGACCACACGCTACGACTCCCTGGCCACCGACGTTCGCACCCTGCTGCGAGACAACCGCATCAACGCCAATGGCGTCGACCGCGCCGACATGTCGGTCGTGGCCAGCTTTGCGAACACCCAGGATCGCGATGCCGCCCAGAACGAGCTGCGCCGCGCCCTGCCCGACATGACCTTCACGGCCACATCGGCGGGCGAAACACCCACCCTCACAGGCCGCCTGACCGAAGCCGCAGTCACTCTGGTGCAAACCAACGCACTGCGTCAGAACATCACCACACTGCACAACCGCATCAACGAACTGGGCGTGGCCGAACCTGTCATCCAGCAACAGGGCACAGACCGCATCGTGGTTCAGTTGCCCGGCGTGCAAGACGTTGCCAAGGCCAAGGAAATCCTGGGCCGTACCGCAACACTTGAAATCCGCATGGTCGACGACTCCCCCACCGCAACGGCTGCACTGGCGGCCGGCACCGTGCCCTTTGGCCTGGAACGCTTCAACGACCGCGACGGCCGCCCCATCCTGCTGCGCCGCCAGGTCATCCTGACCGGCGAAAACCTGCAAGATGCCCAACCGGGCCGCGACCAGCAAACCCAGCAACCCACGGTCAACCTCACACTCGATGCCAAAGGGGCCCGCATCTTCCGCGATGTCACCCGCAACAACATCAATCGCCGCATGGCCATCGTGCTGTTCGAACAAGGCAAGGGCGAAGTGGTCACCGCCCCGGTCATCCGCAGTGAAATCCCCGGTGGCCAGGTGCAGATTTCCGGCAGCATGACCGCCCAGGAAGCCGCCGATGTCGCCCTGTTGCTGCGCGCCGGCTCGCTGGCCGCCCCCATGGAAATCATCGAGGAACGCACCATTGGTCCCAGCCTGGGCGCCGACAACATCGCCAAAGGCTTCTATTCCACGCTGTACGGCTTCATGGCCATTGCCGTCTTCATGATGGTCTACTACCACCTGTTCGGCGTGTTTTCCACGCTGGGCCTGGCGTTCAACGTGCTGTTGCTGCTGGCTGTGCTGTCCATGCTGCAGGCCACACTCACACTACCAGGCATCGCGGCCATTGCCCTCACCCTGGGCATGGCCATCGACTCCAACGTACTGATCAACGAACGCATTCGTGAAGAGTTGCGGGCCGGGCTGCCGCCGCAGCAGGCCATTCATGCCGGTTTTGAACGTGCCTGGGGTACCATTCTCGACTCCAACCTGACCACGCTGATCGTGGGCCTTGCCCTGCTGGCGTTCGGCAGCGGGCCGGTGCGTGGCTTTGCTGTGGTGCACTGCATCGGCATTCTCACCTCCATGTTCTCGTCCATCGTGGGGGTTCGGGCCATCGTCAACCTGTGGTATGGCCGCAAGCGCAAGCTGGGCAGTGTCTCCATCGGCACCGTCTGGAAGCCGAAAGACTAAACCGGCCCATCGCCCACTCGCAACGTACCCATTTCAGGCAGGAACACATGGAACTTTTCCGGATCCAACGCACCATTCCCTTCATGCGCAATGCGCTGGTGCTCAACCTCGTCAGCTTCATCACCTTCATTGCGGCGGTGTTTTTCATTGCCACCAAAGGCTTTCATCTTTCGATCGAGTTCACCGGTGGCACGGTCATGGAAGTCCACTACCAGCAACCGGCCCAACTCGAAGAGGTCCGTTCCGCGCTGGGCACGCTGGGCTACACCGATTTCCAGGTGCAGAATTTCGGCACCTCGCAAGACGTCATGATCCGTCTGCCCGTGCGTGAAGGCGAAACATCGGCACTGCAAAGCGAATCCGTCATGGGCGCACTGAAGGCGCAGCATGCCGACATTGAACTGCGCCGTGTCGAATTCGTGGGTCCGCAAATCGGTCAGGAACTGGTCCACAACGGGCTCATGGCGCTGTTGTTCGTCGTGATCGGCATCATGCTCTATCTGGCCATCCGGTTCGAATGGAAATTCGCAGTGGCCGGTGTGCTGGCCAACCTGCACGATGTCGTGATCATCCTGGGGTTCTTTGCGTTCTTCCAGTGGGAATTTTCACTGTCGGTACTGGCCGGGGTTCTGGCGGTACTGGGCTATTCAGTGAACGAATCCGTGGTGATCATGGACCGTATCCGTGAAAACTTCCGCAAACAACGCAAGGCTTCCGTTGTTGATGTCATTGATGGCGCCATCACCCAGACCATCTCCCGCACCATCATCACGCACGGCTCCACGCAAATGATGGTGCTGGCCATGCTCATTTTCGGTGGCCCCACACTGCACTACTTTGCACTGGCTCTCACCATCGGGATCTGGTTCGGCATTTATTCGTCCGTCTTCGTGGCAGCGGCCATCGCCATGTGGCTGGGTGTCAAGCGTGAAGATCTGGTGAAACCGGTTAAAAAAGACGACGATCCGGCGGCAGAGCTCGCGGAATGAGTACACTAATGGCTGTACTGTAAATTTAATCAGCACCGCCATGGCCATACACTCCGACCCGCTCGCATCGCACGCGCCTGCAGAACGCCTGGTCACGCCCAAAAGCATCTCCGGCAACGAAGACTCCATCGAACGTGCCCTGCGCCCCAAAGCGCTGGCCGACTACGTCGGCCAGCCACGGGTGCGCGAACAACTGGAAATTTTCATCGCGGCTGCACGCCAGCGCGGCGAGGCCCTTGATCACGTGTTGCTGTTCGGGCCACCCGGCCTGGGCAAAACCACGCTGGCGCACATTGTGGCGCACGAAATGGGCGTGAACCTGCGGCAAACCTCGGGCCCGGTACTTGAACGCCCCGGCGATCTTGCCGCCCTGCTCACCAACCTTGAAAAAAACGATGTCCTCTTCATCGACGAAATCCATCGGTTGTCGCCCGTCGTTGAAGAAATCCTGTACCCGGCCCTTGAAGATTTCCAGATCGATATCCTCATCGGCGAAGGCCCGGCCGCCCGCAGCGTGAAGATCGACCTGCAGCCCTTCACCCTGGTCGGGGCCACCACGCGCGCCGGCATGCTCACCAACCCCCTGCGCGACCGCTTCGGCATTGTGTCGCGCCTCGAATTCTACAGCGCCCAAGACCTTACCCATATCGTGGCCCGCAGCGCACAATTGCTCAACGCCCAAGCCAGCCCGGAAGGCGCTGCTGAAATTGCCCGACGCTCACGCGGCACACCGCGCATTGCCAACCGTCTGTTGCGGCGGGTGCGCGATTACGCTGAAGTGAAGGCGGCTGGTCGCATCGACACCGCAACCGCGCAGGCGGCACTGGCCATGCTGGAAGTCGATCCGGAAGGCCTCGACCTCATGGATCGCAAGCTGCTCGATGCCCTGATCCACAAATTCGATGGCGGGCCCGTGGGTGTTGAAAGCCTGGCTGCGGCCATTGGCGAAGAACGCGACACCATCGAAGACGTCATTGAGCCCTACCTGATCCAGAACGGTTTCCTGCAACGCACCCCACGGGGGCGCATGGCCACACAAACCACCTGGCGACACCTGGGCCTGTCACCCCCTGACACACCTTAGAATCTCTTCCCCGTAGGCCTCCAGCTTGCGGGCGCCCACCCCGCTGATATGGCCCAGATCCTGCACGGAAGCAGGCCGTGCCAGGGCAATTTCCCGCAAAGTGGCATCGTGAAAGATCACATAAGCGGGTACGCCGTGGCTGCGTGCCACTTCGGAACGCCATGAGCGCAAATTCTGGAAACAGGCCTGGGCCTCGGGCGGCAAGTCGGCCGCCGGCGCCGCGCGCGGCGTGGTGGTACGCGCTGAACGCGCTGCCTTGGGCGCCTCGCGCCGCAGCAACAAGGTATGCTCGCCTTTCAGTACGGCCCGACTGGCATCGGTCAGTGCCAGCGTACCGTACCCTTCAGCGTCAACGGCCAGCAACCCCTTGGCCAGCAACTGCCGCAAGACACTGCGCCAGGCCGTATCGGGTAAATCGGCACCCACGCCGAACACCGACAAGGTATCGTGGCCGTATTCACGCACACGATCCGTGGCCTTGCCGCGCAAAATATCAATAATATGCCCGGCCCCGAAACGCTGGCCCCGTTCGCGCAGCAACCGGTACACGGCCGACAACACTTTCTGGGCAGCCACGGTTCCGTCCCAGGATTCCGGCGGTGTCTGGCAGGTATCGCAGTTGCCGCAGGGTTCAATTGTCTGGTCAAAGTACGCCAGCAACTGCTGACGCCGGCACGACACCGTTTCGCACAAACCCAGCATGGCATCCAGCTGCGCACCCAGGCGCCGGCGAAACACCTCGTCGCCTTCGGATTCATTGATCATGCGACGGTGCTGCATGACATCGTTCAGGCCATAGGCCAGCCAGGCCGATGCCGGCAGGCCATCGCGACCCGCACGCCCGGTTTCCTGGTAATAGCCTTCCACCGACTTGGGCAGATCAACGTGCGCCACGAAACGGACATCGGGTTTATCCACCCCCATGCCAAAGGCAATGGTGGCCACCATGACCAGACCTTCTTCGCGCAGGAAACGTGACTGGTTCGCCGCACGCACCGCCTGGCCCAGGCCGGCATGGTAGGGCAATGCCTCAATGCCGTTCTCGGCCAGGAAACCGGCAATTTCCTCGGTTCGGGCTCGCGAAAGGCAATACACCACACCGGAATCGCCCGCATGCTCGCGTTTGATGAAATCGAGCAATTGCCGCTTGACGTCCTTTTTTTCAATGATGCGATAGTGAATGTTGGGACGGTCGAAACTGGACACAAAGTGGGGTGCATCCCCAAGATCAAGCCGCTCTGCGATCTCGCGACGCGTGGCCGATGTGGCCGTGGCTGTCAGGGCCAGGCGCGGCACATGGGGCCAGCGCTCGTGCAGAATCGACAACCCCAGGTATTCAGGACGGAAATCGTGCCCCCACTGCGACACACAGTGCGCCTCGTCGATGGCAAACAGGGCAACCGGCGCCTTGTCCATCAGCTCAAGGCAGCGCTCGGTCAGCAGGCGTTCAGGCGCCACGTACAGCAGGTCAAGCTGGCCGTCCAGGAAATCGCGCTCGACGGCCCGGGCGGTGCGCCAGTCTTGCGATGAATTCAGATACGCCGCGCTGACACCCAGTTCCTGCAAGGCATCCACCTGGTCCTGCATCAGGGCAATCAGCGGTGAAATGACCACCCCGGTTCCCTGACGCACCAGGGCAGGAATCTGGTAACACAACGACTTACCGCCGCCAGTGGGCATGAGCACCAGCGCGTCGCCCCCCTGAACCACATGCTCGATGACGGCCTGCTGGTGGCCCCGAAAGGCGTCGTAACCAAAAACGTGCTGCAGGGTTTCAAGGGCGGAGGGCATGCGCAAAAGACCGGGGAATCAGAAACAGGACGAACCCGTAATGATAGTCTTCATTGCAGACCGGTGCAGCAGCGTTCAGCCGATCCGGCGCGTGGAAAGATCCAGCACGGCATCGGGACTGGCATCCAGTGAACGTTTCAGGGCACTGTACTTTTCCAGAACGGCCGACTTGTACACCACCCCCAGCAACCGGGGCGCCGTATCACGACTGACCACCGGCAACCGCTCACCGCGAAACGGCACAAAAAGAGCCTGGGCCTGATCAAGGGTCATATCCGGATGCAGGGGCGTGATGTCGTCGATCCGCATGACCTCACTGACCGGTCGGGCGCGGATGTCGTCCTGGGCAAGCAGCAGGCCGGTCATGTCCTGCTGGGCAACAACCCCCTGGAACACATTCTGCGCATCGACCACATACAGGTAACGTACCGGGTAGTCGATGAACATCTGCAAGGCATCGCCCACAGGGGTTTCGGGATGCACCACCGTGGAAGCAGGTTTGATCAATTCGGTAATGCGGGTTGTGCTCAGACGGTAACGCAGCACGACATCGCGTTCCCGTACGGTCGTGACATCGTACATGGCCACCTCGGCCAGGGCACGGGCCACAAAATAGGCCGGCACACCGGCCAGCATGAGCGGCAACACCACCTGATAACTGAGGGTCATTTCAAAAATCATGAGCATGGCCATGAGAGGGGCACTGGTGGCCGCCCCCAGAAAGCTGCCCATCCCCACCAGCACATAGACCGGCACGGGTGCTGCCAGTGACGGAACCAGAGCGTGCGCCACAAGACCAAACAGCGCACCCAGCGCCCCCCCCACGAACAGAGCAGGGGTAAATACCCCACCCACCGCGCCGGACCCCACTGTAATCGCGGTTGCCAGCACCTTGAACAGCAGAATGAGAACAACGGCCTGCCAGGCCCAGGTAACATGCAGCAAGGAATTCACCACACTGTAGCCATTGCCGGCCACCTGGGGCATGACGACCAGCAAAGCACCCAGCATCAGCCCGCCCAAGGCGAGCCGCAGCGGCAAACCCAGGCCGGTGGCCTTGAACAAACCACGCACGGCATTCAGAAATTTGAGAAAGAAGGGTGCAACCACCCCTGTCACCACACCGAGCACGATAAAGGGCAGCACCTGCTGCACGGGTATCGGAGCAAGCTCGGGCAAAGCATACAAAGTGTGGTAACTGCCCAGAGCCCGCATCGTGGCGTGGGCTGATGCCGCCGCCACCAGCAAAGGGCCCACGCTGCGCATGCTCATGGTGCCAATGACGATTTCAGCCACAAACAGTGCGCCGGCAATGGGTGAACCGTAGGCCGCCGAGACCCCGGCGGCCGCACCACATGCCACCAGCAATCGCAGTCGCGCCGTGCTGAAACGGGCAAAACGGCCAATGACGGAGGCACTGAGCGAAGACAGGTGCACCATGGCCCCTTCCCGCCCGATGGAACCGCCAGAGGCCACAGTCAGCAAGGACGACAAGGAACGCAGCAGCCCCTGCCGGACCGAAATGCGGCCATCGCCAATGGCAACGGCTTCCATGTAATCGGAATTGGTACTGGCCTTGATACGGGACGAAACCAGCAACAGCAGGCCCGCCAGAAAGCCGGCGCCCACCGGAAAAGCAATGCGCGCCCAGACGGGCAGGCCCGATGTGACCGCCACGATCGAACCGCTTTGCCCGGTGACCAGCGACTGGACAAAGCGGATACCCAGATGAAATGCCAGGGTGGACAAGGCCCCGAGCACCCCGACCAACGCTGCCCAGCACAGCATGGCGGCCAGCCCGGATAACCAGGAATAGCCCGCCAGGCGTTCACGCATGGCATGTACGGAGTTTCGGATCATGATCGTAGCGGTAGAAAAGGGCGGCAACAATAGCCCACAATAGTACTCAATTCAATTTCAGCGGGTTTCGAAACCTTGCATTGCCCCCCGCAGGACGGCACACTTGCACCTATGGATACGCCCCTGACCAAAGTACTGGTTGTCGATGACGACCCTGCCCTGCGCCAGTTGCTGGCCGATTACCTGAATCGCCACAACTACGACACGCTGCTGGCTCCCGATGCCAGCGACCTTCCCGCGCGCATTCAACGCTACGCCCCCGATCTGGTGGTACTTGACCGCATGATGCCCGATGGCGATGGCGCTGAAGCCTGCCGCCGGCTGCGTCAAATGGGTGAAGATATCCCCGTCATTTTGCTGACAGCCCGCGACGAAACCGTTGACCGCATCATCGGCCTGGAAGCCGGCGCCGACGACTACCTGGGCAAGCCCTTCGATCCACGCGAACTGCTGGCCCGCATGGAAGCCGTATTGCGCCGCAAAAAGGGAGCATCTGCCCTGACCAAAGACAAACCCGTTCATTTCGGCCCGTTTGTCTTCGACCCTGTTACCCGGCAACTGTACAAGGGCCAGGAAATCATCAAGCTCACCGGCGGCGAAGTCAATTTGCTGGAAGCGCTGGTCAGCAACCCGGGCAAACCGCTGTCGCGCGAACGCCTGCTGGCCCTGGCCCGCGACGACGATGAAGGCGAGCGCAACGACCGTGCCATCGATATCGCCATTTTGCGACTGCGCCGTGCCATTGAAGACGACCCGAAACAGCCGCGCTGGATTCAAACCGTGTGGGGCGTGGGTTACCGGTTTTCACCCTGACACCCACCCCAGCCCATGGCCCGCTTTCTGCCCCGTTCCCTCAGTGCGCGCATGGTTCTGATCATGCTGGGTACCATCATGCTGGTGCAGGTCGCCACCTTTGCCACGGTATCCTATTTCCGCAAGGAATTCACCGAAAACGTCACGGTCGAATTTGCAGCCACCACCATCCGTGCCCTGCGAGCCTCACTGGCCCAGTTACCCCCAGACGAACGCCCTGAATTCGTACGTCTGGCCTCACGCAATACCTGGTATCTGTGGGCGCGCACCCTGCCGCCTGAAGCCCGCCTGGAAGAGCGGCGGCGTGATCGCCCGCAGGCACGACCGCACATGCACCCACCGCCTGGCGCCGGCGACATCCGCACCAGCCTGCGCGGCTTTGTTGATGCACTGAACCAGAAACTCGACGACGACGCACGCGTTGCCCTGTCGCGTGGCACCGAACCCCGACTCTACATTTCCCTCATTTCGGCCGCCATGCCGGAAGACTCGCGCCTGTACAGGGAATGGCTGGTCATCCCGCTGAACCGCCTGCCGCTGGCCGTATCCACCCCGATCATCGTGATCTGGCTGGCCGGCATGGGTCTGTTGCTGTTGCTGGCCGCCTTGTTCGCCTGGCACATCACCCGCCCAATCACGCGCCTGGCCCGCGCTGCGGACCAACTTGCAGAAGGTGCCCCGGAACACGTGGAACCCTCCGGCCCCACCGAAACGCGCATTCTGGCGGAACGCTTCAACCTGATGCTCGACCGTCTGCAAGAATCCAAAGAGGTGCAGCGTACACTGCTGGCCGGCCTGCCGCACGACCTGAAAGGGCCGCTGTCGCGTATGTGGTTGCGTATCGAAATGCTCGATGACCCCGCCATGAAAGAAGGCATGCTGAAAGACGTGCAAGACATGCAACGCATGGTCAACCAGTTCATCGGCTATGTGCGGGGCTCGGATCCGGGCTCCTACCAGTTCGGCACACTGAATCTGAACGCCTGGATCGAAGAACAGACCTCGGCCTGGGAAAGTGCGGGCAGCCCGGTGCATTTACTTGAGTGCCCTGCCGATACGCTTGAGGTGCAAGCCGACCGCCTGGCCCTGGGGCGCCTGCTCGACAACCTGGTCAGTAATGCGCTGAACCACGGCAAACCTCCGGTCGAAGTGCGCCTGCAGCGACAGGGCAAACAGGCCGTGATCGATCTGCGCGACCACGGCGAGGGCATTGCAGCAGATCGCCGCAGTGAGGCGCTTCGGCCCTTTTCCCGCCTTGATGAAGCCCGTACACGCACCGGCTCGGTGGGACTGGGTCTGGCACTGGCCGAAACCATCACACGGGCACACGATGGCACGCTGACACTGACCGATGCCCCCGAAGGGGGGTTGCGCGTCGTGATTACACTGCCCCTGAAAACCGCAAGCAACGAATCATGACACCCTGAACCGCTGTCGAAACACGCGGGGCGCTTAATCGCCGGATGACCGCCCCCCTTTGAAATCAGGCGGTACCGGTGCAATCGACAAACCGAACATGTGCCAGTAGACCCACAGGTTGAACACCAGGGCAACCGGCAATGCAACCAGACTGGCCGCCAGAATCAGCCGCAGCGAATCGACCGAGGCCGCGGCATCCCAGAGGGTGATGTCATCGAGCACGATGTAGGGAAAGAAACTGTAGGCCAGCCCCCCCAGCACCGACAAGAAAATGATCAGCGCCAGCACAAATGGCAGTGCCGTTGTGCGAAAGCTGCTGTTGATCATGCGCTGCAGACTCATTTCAATGGACACAAAACAGAGCAGCAGCAAGCCCCACAAACCCAGTACCCATTGCCAGTCGGTGCTCTGGCTCCATTTAAGAAACACACCGGAATTTGAAAAGGCCAGCACCACGGAAACACCCACCGCACCGATCGCCGACCAGCGCACTGAGCGCCGCCCCCAGAACACGGCGCGGGCACGCAACTCGCCGGCTTCACGCATGATGAGCCAGGCGGCACCCAGCAGGCAGTAGGCCGCTACCGCACAGGCGGCAATGAGCAACGAAAACCAAAGGTAGCCACTGTCCATCTGGTACGACACCACCACCTGGGCCAGCAGGAAACCGTGCGCCAGGGCGGTAAGCAGCGACCCGGCACCAAACCCGAAAATCCAGGCGCGCTGTTGTTCGCGCGGCGCGCGCAAACGCATTTCAAAGGACACCGAACGCAAAGTGACCCCCAGGGCCAGCACCATCAGGGGCAGATACAACTTGCCCATGACAGCCCCCCAGGCATTGGGAAACGCCGCCAGAAACAGCCCCAACCCCAGGAAAAGCCAGAACTCATTGGCATCACGCCAGGGGCTGAGCAAGGACAACATACGCGGCCGGAGAGACTCGGGCGCAAACAATGTCAGGCACCCGACGCCTACATCGAAACCGTCGAGCACGGTGCCGGCCACCACCACGGCAAACAAAAGACCAACGAATGCCAAGGGCATCCAGAAGGCGGGATCCTGGGCGCCCAGACCCAGCAATGCCGTGAGTGAATCGATCATGCCTTACCCCGGCTACGCATGACGGGAACCACGCCAAAACGGGCAATGTGTCTCAACATGTGGAAGAAACCCGCAAAAAACAGGCCGTACATGAACCAGTACAGCACCGAAGACACCAGCAAAAGCCTGGGCGGCGTGTCGCCCTGGATTTCCGACAGCGTAACCGTGCCGTTGACGGCGAAGGGGTACGCACCAAACAGCACATGGGCAAAACCGGCCAGCATGACCAGCCAGCCAAGGAATGTGGACCCTGAGAGCACATAACGCCAGCGCCGGGACAACGCTGCCGGGTTGTAATCGTGGTGTGCAGCCCGCCACAAGGTGCCAACGGCCACGAGAATCATGAGCAAACCGCCCAGGAACGCCACACGGAATGACCAGAACGTGAGCGGGACAGGTGGCAACATACCGGCAAACTGGTCGAGCCCGCGCGGTTGCCCTTGCGCGTCGTGCCCCAGCAGCAAGGCACCGGCACCACGAATCGCCACCCGGGCGTGATTGACCCCCGTATCGGTATCCGGCAAGGCAAAGAGCACGAGATCCGGTGACGAACCTGTATGCCAGTACGCCGCTGTCGCTGCAGCACGTGCGGGCTGGTACTGCGTGGTCATGCTGACCGAACCCAGCAATACAGCCACCAGAGCCACCAGGGAAATGGGGGCCACCCAGGCAGCGACCGCAAAAGCCAGACGCTGGTGTGGCTCCACGGGACGATGCAGTGTTTGTGCCGCCACCAGACCCAGCATGAGAAAAGCCGCCGTCAGCACACTGGCCAGGACAACAAAACCTGCGTACCAGGCAAATGCTGGATTGAAGATCACCTGAAACCAGTCAGTGACCCGATAGGCGCCATCGGTGAACACCGCACCTTCGGGCACGTGCATCCAGGACAGCAAGGCCACGAACCAGGCGGTTGTCAGCGTAAGCCCCAGGGCCACCATGAAAACCACAAACGCATGCACGCGCCCGGACAAACGACGCTGGCCGAACAACATAGCCCCAAGAAAACATGACTTGAACACAAACACGGTGACCAGACCGGCCGCCACCAGCGGGCCCACCACATTACCCGCCTTGGCCATGAGCGCAGGCCACAGGGCACCAAGCTGTACCAATACCGGTATGCTGGCTGAAAAACCCAGAAAAAAGGACAGGGCAAAAACGCGCACCCAGAAACGGTAGGCAGCCAGCCAGCCGGCAGGGTCGGCGCCCAGTGAACGAACGCGGAAATAGACCAGCAGCCAGGCCAGACCGAGCTGGATGGCAAGAAACAGCAGCACGAAACCCACGCTCGAGAAAAACTGGAGCTGGGACAACCACAAGGCGGATTGCGTCATAATGGCTGCTAGTTTAGAGCCCTCACGCCATTTGTAAACCAACAAGCCCGGCAAACAGCATGGAACATGGCAAAATGCTGTCTTTGCCCGACACTTACCTGTTTTGAATCACGCAATGAACTCTGCTGCGCCCGCACCCGTTTCAAATTTTCTGCGCACTATCATCGATAACGACCTTGCACAGGGCCGCTATGCGCAAAAGCGCTGGGCAGGCACGCCCGGGCCGGCAGCGGTGCAAAACACCGGATCACCCGACCCGGCCCGCATTCGCACCCGCTTCCCGCCTGAGCCCAATGGCTACCTGCACATCGGGCATGCAAAAAGCATCTGCCTGAACTTCGGCCTGGCACAGCATTACCAGGGCGCCTGCCATCTGCGCTTCGACGACACCAACCCTGAAAAAGAAGATCAGGAATACGTTGATGCCATCATCGACATGGTCAAGTGGCTGGGCTACGACTGGTCGTTCCAGAACGAAACCAACCTGTACTTCGCCAGCGATTACTTCCAGTTCTTCTACGATTTCGCCGAAGCCCTGGTGCTGGCCGGTCACGCCTACGTCGATGAACAAAGCCCTGACGAAATGCGGGCAACACGCGGCACGCTCACCGAAAAAGGGGTGAACTCGCCCTGGCGTGATCGCCCGGCCAACGAATCCCTGAAACTGCTGCGTGAAATGCGCGATGGCAAACATCCCGACGGCAGCATGGCGTTGCGGGCCAAAATCGACATGGCCTCGCCAAATATCAACCTGCGCGATCCCGTGCTGTATCGCATTCGTCATGCCGCCCACCACCGCACGGGCGAGGCCTGGTGCATCTACCCCATGTACGCCTGGGCACACCCGGTCGAAGACGCCCTGGAAGGCATCACCCACAGCATCTGCACGCTCGAATTCGAAGACCAGCGCCCGTTCTACGACTGGATCCTGAACCGTCTGGCCGACCTTGGCCTGCTGGCACACCCCCTGCCGCATCAGTACGAATTCGCCCGGCTGAACATGACCTACATCGTCACCAGCAAACGCAAACTGCTGCAACTGGTGCGTGAAGGCCATGTCGATGGCTGGGACGACCCGCGCATGCCCACGCTGGTCGGGCTGCGCCGCCGTGGCTACACACCGGCCTCGATCCGCCTGTTCTGCGAACGCCTGGGGGTGTCCAAGGCCGATTCCCGCATTGACTACGCCGTGCTCGAACAAGCCCTGCGCGACGACCTCGACCCCTGCGCCCCACGCAGCGTGGCCGTGCTCGATCCCGTCAAACTGGTCCTCACCAACTTCCCGGAAGACCACACCGAACTGTGCCACGCCCCCCGCAACCCGCACGACCCAGCCGCCGGCCAGCGCGAATTTCCGCTCACACGGGAACTCTGGATCGAACGCGAAGACTTCATGGAAGAGCCGCCCAAGAAGTATTTCCGTCTGTTCCCCGGCAACAAGGTACGCCTGAAATACGGCTTCATCATTGAATGTACCGGTTGCACCAAAGACGAACACGGTAACGTTGTCGAAGTCCAGGCCCAGTACCTTCCCGACACCAAAAGCGGTACCCCCGGCGCCGACAGCATCAAGGTCAAGGGCAACATCACCTGGGTCAGTGCGCGGCATGCCGTTCCGGCTGAAATACGCCTGTACGACCGCCTGTTCCGCGAAGCCCACCCCGATGCCGGTGATCGCAACTTCCTCGATGCCATCAATCCCGATTCCTGCCAGGTCATCCAGGGGTGGCTTGAACCGGGTACGGTCGCCACGCCCGGGGCACACTGGCAATTCGAACGCCTGGGTTATTTTGTGGCCGACCGCGAACTGTCCACCCCGGCAAAGCCTGTTTTGAACCGCAGCGTCACCCTGAAAGACTCCTGGGCACAGGGGAAATAAAACAACCCAGTCCACCAAAACGCAGGAACACCGTGAGCACAGCACCTTCACCCAAGAAAAACCTGGCGGTCGATTTCAAAAGCGCCACGCTCTATGCCGTCAGGCTGGTTCTGCACAGTGCCGACACCGCCACGTTGCTGCAGGCACTTGAACAGCGCATGCTCGATGCCGGTGCTTTTTTCGATAACGAACCGATCGTTCTCGATGCCTCGCTGATTGACGAGGAAATCGACTGGCCTGTACTGATCGATGCCGTGCGGGCGCACGCGCTGCACCCGGTGGGTGCCGTGGCCAACGCAGCGAACGAGCACAGTGCGCAAGCGGCTGGCCTGGCGCTGGTCGATCTGGCAAACACCCCCGCGCGGCCTGCCAGCACACCGGCCCCCGAACATGCTATCCCGGCGGTGGTACCGGTCACCCAGGCCGCCCCTGCCGCCGGCGAAGCGGCCAGTGAAGAAACAGCACCGCCCGAACCATCGCAGCCAGAAACCGGGTACGCGCCCGCAGGCCTGCCCGAACCCGCACCGGCCGCCATGGTCGTGAACCGTCCGCTGCGCTCAGGGCAACGCATTTACGCCCGCAACACCGACCTCATCATCATTGGTGTGGTCAGCCAGGGGGCCGAAGTGATTGCCGACGGCAATATCCACGTGTATGGTCCGTTGCGTGGCAAGGCCATGGCGGGCGCCGGCGGCGATACCCAGGCCCGTATTTTCACCACCCAGCTCGACCCCGAACTGCTGGCCATTGCAGGGGTGTACCGGGTGGTCGAAGCGCCCCTTGACGCCGGGGTTCGCAACCAGCCTTGCGTCATTCAGCTGACCGACGAAACCCTTAAAATCAGCCCGTTGGCGGGTTGACATCAACGCAAGGTGCCCCAGTAACCAAATAGTTCTGAAACACCCCGCTCTGGTGCCCGTTTTGCTTTACGATTACACGATTGACCCACTACAAGGGCAATCAGAACACACACACAGAATATCGAACAAAGGAATGCTTTCGTCATGGCACGAATCGTTGTGGTGACGTCCGGCAAGGGCGGGGTGGGGAAAACAACCACCAGTGCAAGTTTTTCATCGGGGCTGGCCATGCGCGGCCATAAAACCGTAGTCATCGATTTCGATGTTGGCTTGCGCAACCTTGACCTGATCATGGGCTGCGAACGAAGGGTGGTCTACGACTTCGTCAATGTCATCCAGGGTGAAGCCACACTGAACCAGGCGCTCATTCGCGACAAACAGCTTGAAAACCTGTTCATTCTGCCGGCCTCGCAAACGCGCGACAAAGACGCCCTCACGAAAGAAGGCGTGGAAAAAGCCCTGAACGACCTGGCCGACATGGGGTTTGAATACATTGTGTGCGATTCGCCGGCCGGCATTGAAACCGGGGCGCTCATGGCTTCGTATTTTGCCGACGATGCCCTGGTGGTCACCAACCCTGAAGTGTCATCTGTGCGCGATTCCGACCGCATCCTGGGCATTTTGGCCGCCAAGTCGAAACGTGCTGAAACAGGTGCTGAACCCATCAAAGAATACCTGTTGCTCACCCGCTACAACCCGAAACGTGTTGCCGAGGGTGAAATGCTGTCGATCAAAGACATCGAAGATATTCTGCGCATCAAACTGATTGGTGTGGTTCCCGAATCGGAAGCTGTTCTGCAGGCATCGAACCAGGGGTTACCGGCCATTCACCTGAAAGACACCGATGTTGCACTGGCCTATCAAGATGTCGTTGCCCGCTACCTGGGCGAAGAAAAACCCCTGCGCTTCATCGAGTACGAAAAACCCGGGCTGCTCAAGCGTCTTTTCGGGAGCAAATAGCCATGTCTTTCCTGTCTTTTTTCAGGGGTCAGAAAAAAAACACAGCCAGTGTGGCACGTGACCGCCTGCAGTTGATCCTGATCAACGAGCGCGGTACCGGCACGGCGCCCGACTACCTTCCCAGGCTTCAGAAAGAACTGCTGGAAGTCATTTCACGCTACGTGAAAATTGACCCCAACGACATCAAGGTGAATGTCGACCGGCAAGACTCCCTTGAGATCCTGGAAGTGAAAATTGAAATGCCCCAGGCTGAAACCCGCGACACCACCGCGAACGAAACCCGGCCGCCAGGCACCGACAAAACCTGACAACGCACGGCCACCGGGTTTCGGCCCGGGTTTATTTGCGTTTGCCGACCTGATCACCAATAACACCGCCAATGGCGGCACCACCTACGGTACCAAGCACCCCGCCATCAGAAATGACCGCACCGGCCACACCACCCACGGCCGCGCCGGTGACGGCAGTTTTCTGGCGCGAGCTCATGCCATCCCAGGTTGAGCACCCCGCCATGCCCAAAGCAAGCACTACAGCGACACAAGGCCGGATCATGCGGGAAACGTGTTTTTCAGGGCTCATACTGTGTACTCCGTGAAACATGATACGCTTTCAACATACCTGATTTTCACTGCATCGTGTGGTAACGGCATGCAACAAAGGGGTGAATTCAATCCCGGCGCCCCCATCTGACAACCATGCTTTCTACCATTGCCCCAACCTGCTCCAACCCGCCCGGCAGCAACGGCGACCAGACCGCTGCCCTGCTGCTGGCCGGCCCCATGCTGCGTCGCCTGGAAGCCGACAAACTGGTTATCTGGCTTTGTACACGCGCGCCTGTCAGCCTTCATGTGGTGCTGCACCCCGGGTCAGGTGAAGAAATCACGATTTCACCCTCGGCCGACGCAGGCAACGCGTCAACCAGTCGGCACGATACCGTTCAAGTGGGTCGCCACTGTTACATCCATCTGCTTCAGCTACGGCCTCCCACCCCTTTTCCGGTCAACACCCCGATCAGCTACGATCTGCGGTGGGCGCCCCTGAACACCGCCAACGACACGCCCGCCCGGGAACACAACCCAGGCGCGCAGCACAGTCTGGCAGAAACGTTTCCCGACATTCGCCACCCTGGTCAACCGTACCCGCGTTTTGTGCTGCGCAGCACCCTGACCAGCATTTTGCACGGCTCCTGCCGCAAACCCCATCACGACTCTGCCGATGGGCTGGTTGCCGCCGATGCCTGGCTGCAGGCCAGCGACAATCCACCAGAGAACTGGCCCAGCCTGCTGATGATGAGTGGCGACCAGGTGTATGTCGACGACGTGGCCGGCCCCATGCTGACGGCCATTCACGAACTGATCAATACGCTGGGCCTGTACCCCGAAACCCTGGAGGGCGCACGGGTACAGAACAGTCAGGAATTGTTTGCCAGCCCCTTCAACTACTACCGGCGCAGCGAGCTGCTGCCCGATACACGCGCCAACCAGACACTGCGCAGCCGTTTCTTCGAAGGCGCACGCAAACCCATTTTCACCACCAGCAATGCCGACAACCACCTGATCACACTGGCGGAAGTGGTGGCCATGTACCTGCTGGTGTGGTCGCCGGAACCCTGGAACTGCCTGCCGGAAGGCGAGCCGGCCGGGCTAACCACCGACCAGCAGGCACGTTATCGCAAAGAGCGTGCCCGGTTGATCCGGTTTATTGAAGGTTTGCCACACGTCAGGCGGCTGTTCGCCCACGTGCCCACCCTGATGATCTTCGATGATCACGACATCACCGACGACTGGAACCTGACCGCCGACTGGGAACACACTGCCTACAGTCACCCTTTTTCACGCAGGATCATCGGAAACGCCCTGATCGGCTATTTTCTTTTTCAGGGCTGGGGCAACAACCCGGACGTATTCGCCAAAGACACGCTCCACAAGGTGCTCGACTGGTCGGCAACCCCCGACAGCACACACCAGGACGCCCTGATACAGCACCTGCTGAAGCTGCAACACTGGGATTACAGCCTGCCCACTCAGCCCAAGTTGCTGGTGCTCGACACGCGCACCCGACGCTGGCGCTCGGAACGCAACCTGAACCGCCCGTCCGGCCTGATGGATTGGGAGGCCCTGACCGACCTGCAGAACGAACTGCTGAACCACGATGCCGTAATCATGGTGTCACCGGCCCCCGTTTTCGGGGTCAAACTGATCGAAACCTTACAAAAACTGTTCACCTGGGCCGGGCGCCCACTGCTGGTGGATGCTGAAAACTGGATGGCCCACAAGGGCACGGCCAGCGCCATTCTGAACATTTTCCGCCACACCCGCACACCGGCCAATTTTGTGATTTTGTCCGGTGATGTGCACTACTCATTCGTCTACGGCATTCGGGTACGCACACAAAAAGGTGACCCGCACCTGTGGCAGATCACCAGCAGTGGCATCAAAAACCAGTTCCCCGAAAAACTGCTCAACGTGCTCGACCGCCTGAACCGCTGGCTTTTTTCACCCCGCTCGCCCCTGAACTGGCTCACCCGGCGCCGGCGGCTGGAAATCACGCCCTACCGGCCAGCATCGGCCTCGCGGGGGGAACGCCTGCTGAATGCCTCGGGTATTGGTCATGTACAGTTTGCTCCCGATGGCCGGCCGGTGCTGGTGGAACAGATCAGTGTCAGCGGACGCACACGTTTCGAGGTCGAAACAGCCGCATTATCGGAATTGAACACGCCTGCACGTGTCAATGCGCGTTAAATGCGCTATAAGCGAAGTTCAACATTTCTGAAACATAAATAACAGATTCATTGTGTGCCTTGCGGCGCCGGGGCGCCCTGACGGGCACCTTGCCGTTGCGCCCGGGTCTGTTCGCGTCCGAGACAAAGCTCATTCCATGAACCAGAAACAAAAGACACTGACTGACTGGATGCCCGGGCTGGCCATGTTGCGCACCTACCGTGTGGGCTGGCTGCGCCACGACATCACCGCCGGGCTGACACTGGCTGCCATGCTGGTCCCGGTGGGCATTGCCTATGCCGTTGCAGCGGGGCTACCTGGCATTTACGGCCTGTACGCCACCATCATTCCATTGCTGGCCTATGCGCTCTTCGGCCCCAGTCGCATTCTGGTCATCGCGCCCGACTCCGCCCTGGCGGCGGTCATTCTGGCCGTGGTGCTACCCTTGTCGGGGGGTGACCCCGCACGGGCGGTCGCCCTGGCCAGCGCCATGGCACTTGTCACCGGCATCACCTGTGTCATTGCCGGCATCGCACGACTGGGCTTTATCACTGAACTACTGTCCAAACCCATACGCTACGGTTTCATGAATGGCATTGCCATCAGCGTGCTGATCAGCCAGTTCCCCACCCTGTTTGGTATTACCGTGTCCGAGCCCGACATCCTTTCGCGCTTCACCGGCACACTCAAGGGTGTATTCAACGGCGAATTCAACGGCATCACCCTGCTGCTGGGCCTTGGTTCACTGGCCATTCTGGCGGGTTTACGCAAATACAGGCACTTACCGGGCACGCTTATCGCGGTCGCGGCTGCCACACTGGTCACCGCCTGGCTGAGCCTGGGCGATCAGGGGGTGAAAATCATCGGCAGCATCCCGCGCGGCATTCCCTTTCCATCCATCCCCTGGATCACCTTCAACGACCTGATTCCCGTCGTACTGGGTGGCATCACAGCGGCCATTTTGTCATTTGCCGAAACCAGCACTCTGTCGCGCAGTTATGCAGCACGCCTGGGCGACAAGGTCGACCCTGACCAGGAAATGATTGGTCTGGGCGTTTCGAACCTGGCGGCCGGCGTGTTCCAGGGCTTTCCCATCAGCAGCAGCGCATCGCGCACGCCGGTTGCAGAAGCCGCAGGTGCCAAAACACAAATCACGTCGGTGGTCGGCGCCCTGGCCGTTGCCGCACTGCTGGTGTTTGCCCCCGACCTGCTCTACCATCTGCCCACTGCCGCTCTGGCCGCCGTCGTCATCATGGCCGCCATCGGCCTGTTTGAACTGACCGACCTGAAACGTATTTACAAAATACAGCAGTGGGAGTTCTGGCTGTCAGTAACTTGCTGTGCCGGGGTGGTCATTCTGGGCCCGATCGAGGGTATCGGCGCGGCAATCGTGATTGCCGTGATCGAATTCCTGTGGGACGGCTGGCGCCCGCATTACGCGGTGCTGGGCCGGGTGGACGGCCTGAAGGGCTACCACGACCTGAAACGCTACCCGCACGCACGGCAGGTACCCGGCATGGTGCTGTTCCGCTGGGATGCCCCCCTGTTCTTTGCCAACGCCGAATGGTTCAGCCGCCTGGCCCAGGAAGCCGTTGACAACGC
>JAAYGT010000046.1 GCA_012727555.1 Alcaligenaceae bacterium
ACAGGACAGTGAAACGCCTTTGCGCCGATGATAGTGGATGTACATCTGTGAAAGTAGGACATCGTCAGGCTCTTATCTGAAAAACCCCGCACATAACCTGTGCGGGGTTTTTGCTTTGAAAAAACAAGAACAGGAGACAAATTTTGTCTGATTCAGGTCAGGATTTACATGCATCGGGGATGCTGGCACCGTTCAAATACTATTTGTGTGTTCGATATGGAGAATGCGACGCACAAAATGTGGTCTTTAATGCACGATATGGTGACTATATTGATGTTGCCTGTATGGAGTTCTTTCGTTCCCTGGGTTACACCCATGGAGATGATGGCCTTGAAGTGCAATTGGTTAAGCAAACGACGGAGTGGATGGCCGCTTCCCGATACCACGATATTCTTGAGATCAGTCTGTGGGTCTCCAAGGTTGGAAATACTTCTTTCATAGTACAGGCTGAATTCAGGCATGCTGGTCGTGAAAAGGTTGTTGCACAAAGCGAAACTGTCTACGTTCGTGTTCACTCATCCACAAAACAGAAGTTTCCACTTACACCGGAAATGAAAACCAAATTACTTCAAGGTGCGCCTGGTATCAAAGTTGATCATGCCGGAATGTTGACGTGATTTTTTTGGTCTTTCCGTTTAATTATTGTTCAAGTTTGTTCAAAAAAGCCCCTCGAACTTATTATGCTGTTCGGGGGGCTTTTTATTGAACTTATTGTTCAGATGTTTGATTTATCATTATTAAGTAGCCTTATTGACTATTTCACTCATAATGAGAAATTTTGACCCTTGATTATTCCGGGAACATTTCTTTGTAGCGACCATCATGCATCCAGGCTGCATGTTTCGGGGCTTTCTTGGTTTTTGCCCATTCCTCAAGCATGTCCCATTTGACTTCGTCGAGTGCTTCAAGCATGCCTTTACGTACTGTATTACAAGCCAACTCAAGACGATGTCCGTTGGGGTCGAAGAAATAAATAGATTTGAACAGTGCGTGGTCTGTTGGGCCGATTACATCCAAACCGTCTGCTTGCAGTTTTTCCTTTGTTGCAAGCAAAGTTTCCATTGAGTCGACTTCCAGTGCCAGATGCTGTGTCCATGTTGGCGTGTTTTCATCACGTCCCATGGGAGCACAGGTAGGCAGTTCAAAAAACGCAAGTACGTTACCCATGCCTGCATCAAGGAAAATATGCATATAAGGATCAGCTGCTCCGGTCGAGGGTACAGCATCTTCAGCAATTGAAAGTATCAATTTCATATTCAGATGTTTTTCGTACCAGCGTGCCGTTTCGAGGGCGTCTTTACAGCGGTAGGCAACATGGTGGACTTTTTGAACGATCGGGCTCATTGTGTGCTCCGTAGGTTTGATTGGGTGAACAGGCTGACAAGCAGAATCAAGTAGTACGATTTTTGATAACGTTTAACTTGTCTGCGGTTAAGTAGGTTTTAAAACCTCAATGCTTTTTATGATTAGTGCGATTCTGATGGTTGTTGAGATGTATTTGTAGTTTCTTGAAGACCTGTACGCGCTATGCTCAGTGCTTCTTTGATCACTGATAAATCACCAATGTGATTTGAAAGCAAAAGAATCAGACGAGCATTAAGTTGTTCACTTTGTTCGTCGGATAAGTCACGATGCGCTTCAATCAGTGCTTCGTAAAAATCATCACCGGGTGAATAAGCCTGGAAATATGTTTTTCCATGTTCTTTCAAATTGGGTTCAGTGATCAATGACATTTTTAGTCCTGTGGTAAGTTAATCACACAAAATTCTTTACGTTGTTTGGCCTTGCCCGACAAGTATTTTCAAGGTTTCATATACAGAAAAATTTTATGTTACCCACTTGCTGGTATTCAGTATTTTCTGCAGGAAACCTTGGTGTTCAATCTTGGTTGATTGACTGAGTGTGTAATGGCACATTACCAGAGGCCTTTTGAAGAGCCTGCAATAACTTTTGCATGTGCAGTTCACGCCAACGGGCAGCAATGTGCTGATCTGGCCTTACAAGGTATAACGTATGCGGTTTCATATCGTAACGCTCTGCAATGCGATTATTTGAATCAAGCACGCAGTGTTCTTTACACAGTTTGAGTGCGTCTCGGGCTTCTTGTGTGTCCCGTGCAACGAACACTATATTGACTGGAATGAAAAGCTCCTGAAGTGCGCGTCTTAGCTGATCGCGTTGCTTGTCGGAAAGATCGGTCAGGTTGTTCAAGTAATAAAGAACTGCGAACGTGTTACCCGTATGCCCAAGCAGCCAGTCATGGTTTCCTGCTGCATTGATAACCGGTGCATCATCCATGGGGGCACCAGGTACCATGCGCCCTGTGAAACTGTCTTCGTCAGGGGTGTTCAGTACTGATTGCGTCAGGAAGCTGGGTACGGAAAGGCGCCCTGAATTAACCAGTGACCGTGCAAAATTGTGGCGCTCTGCAAGATCCAGCACAGCATTGCGGAACATCTTGCTGACACGACTTTTAGGGGTAATAAAGTCAGTGGATCGAGTGGAGTTCATGATGTTTTCATCAGCTGCGTAAATTCTTTCCTGGCTATAGGTATCAAGCAGTTGCTCCGGTGCCTTTCCATCAAGCACCAGATTCAGTTTCCAAACCAGGTTGTCAGTGTCTTGAATACCAGAATTTGCCCCCCGTGCGCCAAACGGCGAGACTTGATGGGCGCAATCGCCTGCGAAAAGAACACGATCATGGTTGAAGCGATTCATGCGCCTGCACTGGAAGGTGTAAACACTCACCCATTCCAGTTCAAACTCGTGCTCAGGGCCAAGCATGGCTTGAATGCGCGGTATCACATTTTCTGGTTTTTTCTCTTCATCGGGGTCCGCCTGCCAACCCAGTTGAAAATCGATACGAAATACGTTGTCGGCTTGTCGGTGCAACAGAACTGACTGGTTCCGATGAAATGGTGGATCAAACCAGAACCAGCGTTCCGTTGGAAAGTCGGCTTTCATGATCACGTCTGCGATGAGGAAGCGATCCATGAAAACTTTGCCATCGATATCGAGTCCCAGCATGCTGCGGATCGGACTACGGGCACCATCGGCAACGATCAGCCATTGTGTATTCAGTTGGTAGTTGCCAAACGGTGTTTCAACAGCAAGATCAACGGAATGTTCTTTGCTGTGCACCTGAGTGACTTTGTTCATGAAACGAATATCAAGCTTGGGCAAACCCAGCGCGTGTTTGACCAAGTAGTCTTCCAGGTAATATTGTTGCAGGTTGATCATGCCAGGCCGGTGGTGGTCTGGTTCGGGGCACAGGTTGAAATTGAAAACCTCATCGTTTCTGAAGAATGTACGGCCTACATTCCATGAAACGCCTTTTTGCACCATGGGCTCACCACATCCCAGACGATCAAGTATTTCCAGCGTTCGCTTGGCATAGCAAACACCGCGAGACCCTATGGACACGGTGTTGTCATTGTCGAGAAGGAGCACAGACTTGCCCTGTTGTGCCAGATCAATGGCTGCGCACAGGCCAACGGGCCCTGCACCTACAATCACTACAGTATATTCCCCAGGCTTTCCTGATTCGATTTCCGGCGGGCAATACGACTGAAATTCAGGGTAGGTGAATGTGCTGAGCATGGGTGTTCTCCTTCCGGGTTTGGTGTTTTTATCCGTTTTTATCGTGGCATGACTGGTGCATCAGGCCTGCAGTGCATGCCACATTTGCTGGTCGCGTTCGGCTGTCCAGATGCGCGGGTCGCGGATACCGCTTGCTTCGTCGTGCGCCCGTGTTACGTCAAAAGGAAGGCAATGCTCGTAAATGAACACATGGCCGAACTTTGGATCCATGTTCTTGCGCGTGTGCTCCATGGTTGCCTTGAGATCCATACCTTTGGCCACAGCTTGCTGAGCACTTGAATACAGTGTTGTTACGAAATCGCGGGTATAGGATAAACCTGCCTGTACTTTTTCAGGTGTGGTCAGGGCTGGACCGCGACCTGGAATCAGTTTGCTGAAATTCATGGCAGCCAGATTGTCGAGTGTCTGGGGCCAATCGGCCAGGTAGGCATCACCTGTATAGCAGGCTGCATCGGCTTCGACCAGATCACCTGAAAAACAGATTCCCTGCGAGGGGATGTACACAATGGTGTCGCCTTTGGTATGACCGCGCCCGACTTGCGCAATTTTTACTTCCAGTGACCCCATCCAGAGGGTCATTTCTTTGTGGAAGCTCAGTGTGGGCCAGGTGAGACCCGGAACGCTTTCGACGGCCTGGAACAAGCGCGGAAATCGCCCGATTTCTGAATCCATGTCTTGTTGCCCACGTTCCTTGATCAGTTCGTAGGTGTCATGGCTTGCAATGATGTGTTCCAGGCCTTCGGATTTATAGCCTGATGCACCCAGAACGCGCACGGCATGGTAGTGCGTGAGAACGACATATTTGATAGGTAGATCAGTGATTTCCCTGACTTTTGCGATGACCCCCTGTGCCGCAACGGGCGTGGCAGTGGCATCAATGATCATTACGCTGTCATCACCGATGATCACACCAGTGTTCGGGTCGCCTTCTGCTGTGTAGGCGTAAGCATTTTCTGAAAGCTTTTCCCAGCTGATTTTTTTTTCTTCGAGATCTGCCTGGGATGCAAATTTTTTGGTGTCCATGTGTAGGTGCTCCTCGGTGGTTGGATTGCAGGAATCGTAATTTGAAATTTGATCATGGTCAATATATTTGATAATAGTAAATCTTTTCGATGGGATATGGCAGGGTATCAAGCACATCAACAGGCAAAACCCGACCCTGGGCAGTGGTACGCATGAGGCATGACATGCGTGTGCACGCGCTTTTTACAGGTAAATTTGTTTATCATCGCGATGCGCCACTGTTCAATGAAGCGCAGATAACGCTGAATACGCAATAGAATGACTACAGAAAAAGTACACATGCACGACAACGCCCTTGCTGAACAACAGCCCGTGGTCCTGGCTTCGACTGATGAACCGGCTGGTGGTTTGCAGGAGCCTGGCCCGAACGGGGCGTGCGTCCAATCAGGACAACCTCAAACCCTACGCTCCGGAAGTCGTGGTATTCGTTCGATCGAAGTGGGCGGGGCCCTGTTGCAGGTCCTGGTTCGTCATGGTCGGCCGATGCCACTGAAAGACCTGGCCGGCCTTGCTGGTATGCCGGCAGCGAAGGCGCATCCTTATCTGGTGAGTTTCGGTAACCTGGGGCTTGTGGAGCAGGATCCCTCAACCGGACGCTACGGTCTGGGTCCCTTTGCATTGCAAATGGGCCTGACTGCATTGCACGGGCTTGATCCAGTGAAAGTGGCCATCAAGGAAATTACGTCGCTTGCCGATGAAATTTCATTGAATGTTGCCATTGCCGTATGGGGGAATATGGGGCCGACGGTTGTTCATTTGCAGGAATGCAGCAAACCGATGCACGTGAACATGCGGCCCGGTACTGTCATGGTACCTTTGATGCTGACGGCAACGGGTCGGGTGTTTGCCGCATTCATGCCGGAACGTATGGTCGGGCCCTTTTTGTTGCGCGAGCAATCAGAAGGGCTCCAGTCCAGTGATCTGGCCAATGTCTTCAGCCCTTCAAGTCAGGCTGACCTGATTCGTGCCACGCGTGAACACCGTATGGCTCGAGCCTTGGGTAATCCGATACCCGGAATCAATGCATTCTCTGCGCCGGTGTTCAACGACAGTGGCCAATTGGCGCTCGCCATTACAGCCATGGGCCCGGCCGGAACCTTCGACACGGATTGGCAGGGCTCAACGGCGCTGCGTATTCGTCAGTGCGCCGACACGATAGAAAACCGCCTTGGCAATGCCGGCGGTCTTTGACAGGGTATTGTTCAGGCTTCAGGTGTCGTGTATGACGGTTTGGTGCTGTGTGCCCAGACCCTGGATACCCAGCGTCAGCGTATCACCGACTTGCAGATAGGCGGGTGGCTTCATGCCCATGCCAACGCCTGGGGGGGTGCCGGTCGTGATGATATCGCCGGGCAGGAGTGTCATTACCTGACTTAAATAACTGATCAATTCTGCGCATGAAAAAATCATGGTTGATGTACAGCCTGTTTGCATGCGCTGGCCGTTACGATCAAGCCATAAATCCAGATTCTGGACATCGGGGATTTCATCGGGTGTGACCAGCCAGGGGCCAACGGGGCCGAAGGTGTCAAATCCTTTACCTTTGTCCCAAGTGCCGCCTCGTTCAATCTGGAAGTGGCGTTCGGAGACATCGTTGACAACACAGTAACCTGCCACGTGATCAAGGGCTTGATCGACACCGACTTTACGGGCGCGCTCTCCGATCACGATACCGAGCTCGACTTCCCAGTCCATTTTGATGGCATTGACCGGTTTGATGATGTCGTCGTTGGGGCCGCACAGACAACTGGTGGCTTTCATGAAGATGATGGGCTCATCGGGTATGGGCATGTTCGCTTCGATGGCGTGGTCGCGGTAATTCAGGCCGATACCGATGAATTTCCCGGTGTGTGCCACAGGTACTCCGAAGCGCACCGGCGATCTGACGACGGGCAGGGTTTCAGGGTTGATCTGTTGCAATCGGGCCCGACCTTCGCGATCAAGCACCTGCGCGGTGATATCGGAAATGATGCCTGAAAGATCACGTAGCAGGCCATTCGTATCTATGAGGCCCGGCTTTTCGTGGCCGGCCGGACCAAATCGGACTAGTTTCATTGGCTAACCTGTTCTCAAACGATGAAGTTAATCGGTACAACAATTGATATGGATCATTATGCCCATGTTTGTCGATATCCGCTGTTCGGGCGGGTTTTGTGCAAGCTGCCAAGTCTCGGTTTATTGTGCGGTTTAGGGCATAATGCCGGGTGCCCGTCCATTGATTGACGTTATTTTTTCTTGATCGTTTATGCGTAATCTGCCTGAGTCACTACCTGTTCCTGATTTTTTTTCGCTCTCTGGTGCAGATGTGGATACGGATATCGTCAATGTGTTACCTGATGGCGTGGCCTTGTTTGATCAGTCGGGCGTGATCATGCGCGCGAATCCCGCATTTGCAGCGCTGGTGCAGCGAAGCTGTGATGCGCTTGTCGGTGTGTCGGTCCACGCGTTACTTGGTGCAGCATGCCACGAAACCGTTCGTCATGCGCTGCGTAGCCTGTCTTCACAGCGGCCGCTGTCAAGCTTCGATATTCCGGGGGCTCTTTTAGTGGGCAGCCAGGGTAATCGTCAGCGTGTCGACCTGACAATCACCCCATGCTCTGCAGCAGGTTCTTCCCGTTTTCTTCTTCTGGCACGCAACCAGCACCGTATCCAGAGCTTGCAGGAGCAACTGCATTATCAGTCCAACCACGATATTGTCACCGGGCTCATCAACCGTTGGGCATTCATGCAAAAGCTGGGTCAGGCTTTGCAGGCCTCGCATGGTTCGGGGCGTCCCGTGGCGCTTCTCATGCTCGATATCGATCATTTCAAAGACATCAACGATAGCTACGGGCATGGTGTCGGAGACCATGTCCTTGCTGAAATCGCGGATCGTACGCGCCATGCGCTCAGGCCATCGGATCTGCTGGCGCGACTCGGTGGCGATGAGTTTGCTGTTTTGCTCACTGATCTGTCCGATCCTTACGATGCTTTCATGGTTGCCGAACGCCTGATGAGTGCCATCGGGCGTGTCTACCAATTGCAGGCCGCCGAGGTGCATCCAACCGTCTCGATCGGTATTGGGTTGGCTCCCTTCGACGCACAGGATGCTCCGACGCTGGTGCGTTTTGCCGAGATGGCCATGTATCAGTCCAAAGAGGCCGGGCGCAATACAGTGACGCGCTATGCGCCCACCATGGCCCATGCCATGAACGAGCGTATGCTCATGATTGATCGTTTGCGATTGGCCATCGAGACAGATTCCCTGACGCTGCATTATCAGCCTCAGGTCGATATCTCTACCGGACGGGTGGTATCGGTCGAGGCGCTGTTGCGCTGGTTCGACCCTGAATTGGGCAATGTCCCCCCGGATCGTTTCATTCATTTGGCCGAGTCCAGCGGACTGATGCCCGCTCTGGGTGACTGGGTTCTGGAAACAGCCTGCCGGCAACTGGCTGAGTGGTCGGCACAGGGCTTGTCCGTACGCATGGCGATCAATCTTTCCGCTCAACAGTTTCACCAGGAGGGGCTCTACGAGCGTCTTGACCGACTGGTTCTGAACTATGGCTTATCGCCCGATACCATTGAGCTTGAGCTCACAGAGTCGCGTGCCATGGAAAATCCGGATTATGCGCGTTCAATCATGCAACGTCTCAGTGACCGTGGCTTCAAAATTGCCATTGATGATTTTGGAACCGGGCATTCATCACTGGCCTACCTTAAAACGCTGCCGATTGATCGTGTCAAGATTGACCGTAGCTTCGTTTCCGACCTGCAGCCCGATACCCCGGATGCCAGTTTGCTGCAGGGCATCATCGGTCTGGTTCACGCCCTCGGCAAAGAGGTTGTTGCCGAAGGGGTCGAAACAGCCTCCCAATTGGGTTTGTTGCAGCAGCAAGGGTGCAACAGTTATCAGGGGTGGTTCTTTTCCAAGGCCATATCTCCGGAAGACTTCATAAAGGTCGCCCATTCGGCGTAGAATCCATAGCAGAATTATTTTGCATGTAAAGGAGGTTTATCATGCAGAAAACAAGGATAGCGCTGATCGGATTCGGTTCAGTCAACAAAGACGTTTTCCGGGCGCTGTCAGAGCCTGACCCTGAGCTTGGCGAGTCACTGTACGACATGAAAGTGTTCTTGCGCTCGCGTCTCATGCGGCGTGACCCATTACCCGATGGTCTGACCTCCGTTGACTCTGTCCAAAGGCTGCTCGACTGGAGGCCCGATCTCATCATCGAGGCGGCCAGTCCACAGGCTGTTCGAGATTACGTGCCTTTATGCCTGATGGCCGGACGACACGTCATGATTGCTTCGGTATCTGCCTTTGCGGATCCATTTCTGTATGAACAGATTTTCCGGTCTGCGGAGCGAGGAGAAGGGCATATTTCCATTCCTTCGGGCGCGGTTGCCGGGCTTGATTATCTTCAGGCGCTCAAGGGTGTAGACGACGTCAGTGTTACGTATCAGTCGCGCAAGGCGGTCTGTGCCTGGTCCGATGAGTTGCGGGCACAGGGGCTCGACCCTTCATCCATCACTGAGCCATTCATGCTCTTTCAGGGGACGGCGCAGCAGGCCCTTGAACGGTACTCCAAACGTCTGAATGTGGCCGCAACATTGGCCTTGGCGGGTGTCGGCATGCAGCGTACCCTGGTTCAGGTTGTCATTGATCCCAAAGTCAGCGGCAATGAGCATCATCTGAAGGTTTCCAGCCCTTTGGGGCACATGCTGTTCAAACTGAGCAATGAACCGGCCCCTGGAGGATCCGGAACCTCGTGGGTTGTGGCTCATAGTATTGTGGCGGCGGTGAAAAGACGATTTAATTCAAGAATGGCGGTTGTCTGACTACTGCATTCCGGCGGGGCAGGCAGCACGGCCTTCAAGTTGCTGGAGCCCTTATGTTTGTCTTGAACCGTTGTTTAGACCGCAGTGTGCCAGCGGTGCGTTTGCGTTTTTTTGTGGTGGCCATGCTGTCTGTTTTTTTGGCAGGTTGCGCCTCCACGTTTTCCGCTACAGTCACCCAGTTTCAGGCCTGGCCTGAACATGTCCAGGGGGCCTCGTATCGTATCGTTGCCCAGGGTGGCCAAATCAACAACCTGGAATTCGAGGCTGTCGCAGATGCCGTGCGCGCATCGCTCGGCGCGATTGGTCTGGTTCAGGCAGAGCCCCGGAGCCCGGCGCGCTTTGATATTCACCTTGAGTACGGTACAACGGTTACACAGTCTGTGGTCCCTGGTTATGCGGGCCCTTTCCCTGATGGTTGGGCAATGGGGGGCTACTACGGTGGTTGGCCTGGCGTTTTTTATGCGCCCCCTGTGGTGAATTATCCGGTGCAGGTGAACAAGAATACGTTGTCTGTGCGCATTACCGATGCGCAGTCCCAGGGGCGTGAAGTGTATCGTTCATCGGCATTGAATTTCAGCGACAGCGAAAACTTCATTCAAGTGATGCCCTGGCTGGTACGTGCCGTATTTGACAATTTTCCGGGTAATAATGGTCAGGTTCGCGATATCACCTACGAAAGGCGCAGGCACTGAGTTGCTGCTATTGTGCTTCATGCTGTGCTGCTTGGGGGCCACCCGTTTCTTGAGAATAACCAACGGAATCATTTATGTCTTCTCTATGCACTGACGTCAACGCGGGTACCGATTGTTCTGTTGCTGCCATACAAATGGTGTCAGTGCCCGATCTTGCAACCAATCTTGCTCAGGCTTCCGACCTTATCACGCAAGCCGCTGCCGCCGGCGCCAAGATGCTGGTTTTGCCTGAATACTTCTGCTTTCTGGGCCACAAAGACACCGACAAACTGGCCTTGCGCGAGCAACCGGGCAATGGCCCGATCCAGCGCTTTCTGGCCGACCACGCGCAGCGCCTTGGCGTCTGGATTTTTGCCGGCACTTTGCCCCTTGATACCGGCGATCCCGCCCGCATTTACAACACATTGCTTGTGTTTGATCCCTCGGGAAACGTGGTTGCACGTTACGACAAAATCCATTTGTTTGGGTTTCGCCGGGGTGAGGAAGCTTACGATGAGTCGCGTTCGATCAAAGCGGGCGAATTAACACCACGGTGTGTCGACACACCGTGCGGCCCTGCAGGGTTGTCAATATGTTACGACATTCGCTTTCCCGAACTGTATCGCAACATGGGGCACGTCAGTCTGAATATACTTCCGGCCGCCTTTACCTACACAACAGGCTCCGCCCATTGGGAAATTTTACTCAGGGCGCGTGCCATAGAAAACCAGTGTTATCTTGTGGCATCTGCCCAAGGGGGCAGGCACCCGAATGGTCGTCGAACCTGGGGCCATTCAATGATCATCGACCCTTGGGGCGAGATTCTTGATGTTCTTCCCGAAGGCCCGGGGTTTGTGATGGCTACGCTCAGTCTCGATAAACTGGCCAGTGTGCGTCAGGCACTTCCGGCGCTGACGCATCGTGTTTTGTAGCCAACACGCCTGAATGCGTTACATTAACCCTTTGGAATTCTTCTGTGTTCACTTTCCTGTATGAAACTTGTTGATCCCGCCCTTTCCGCACTGGCCACTGCCAAATCGCTTCTGCTTGATCCCTGGGGGCTATCCGAAGCCGACATGGCACGGGCTTTGGGCGAAATTTTTACCCATCAGGTCGATTACGCCGATCTCTACTTTCAATATACACGTAGCGAAGGCTGGAGCCTTGAAGAAGGAATCGTCAAGACGGGCAGTTTTTCGATCGAGCAAGGTGTTGGTGTGCGGGCAATCAGCGGCGAGAAAACGGCCTTTGCCTATTCTGATACCCTATCGCCTGATGCTTTGCTGTCATCGGCACGTGTTGTGCGCAGCATAGGCCGTCACGGAGCAGGGCAACGCAGAGTGGTTAACCGTCAGCTTCCCGAACGCCATAATCTGTATTCGGCGATCGATCCGGTCTCTACACTTTCAGCGCCGCAAAAAGTCGAACTCCTTGAACGTGTCGAAGCCATGGCGCGTGCGGCTGATCCTCATATTATTCAGGTCATGGCTGGCTTGGGGGCTGAATACGATGTCATTCTCGTGGCCGGCAGCGATGGTCGTCTGGCCGCCGATGTGCGTCCGCTGGTGCGTTTGTCACTGACCGTCATTGCCGAGCGCAACGGCCGCCGTGAAATGGGCCACGGCGGTGGTGGTGGCCGCTCGGGCCTTGAATACTTTACCGACGACATCCTGCGTTCGTATGTCCAGAAAGCAACCCACGAAGCGCTCACCAACCTTGAGGCTCGCCCCGCACCTGCGGGTGAAATGACCGTTGTACTGGGTTCAGGCTGGCCAGGCATTTTGTTGCATGAAGCCGTTGGCCACGGCCTTGAGGGTGATTTCAACCGCAAGCAGTCCAGTGTTTTTTCCGGACGCATTGGTCAGCGTGTTGCTTCCCCCGGGGTCACTGTCATCGATGATGGCACGCTGCAGGGGCGCCGCGGTTCCCTGAATATCGATGATGAAGGCAATCCCACACAGCGTACTGTGCTGATTGAAGACGGTATTTTGCGCGGTTACATGCAAGACTCCATGAATGCTCGCCTTATGGGCATGCCGGTAACGGGAAATGGTCGTCGTGAATCCTACGCGCATTTGCCCATGCCGCGTATGACCAACACGTATATGCTGGCCGGTGCAACGCCGCCTCAGGAAATCATCGAATCCGTCAAGAAGGGCTTGTATGCCGTCAATTTTGGGGGCGGGCAGGTCGATATCACCAGCGGGAAATTTGTCTTTTCTGCCTCTGAAGCCTACATGATCGAAAACGGCAAGATTACCTACCCTGTAAAGGGCGCAACCCTGATCGGTAACGGGCCTGATGCCATGAACCGTGTCAGCCTTATTGGCAACGATTTGCAACTGGATTCTGGTGTGGGAACGTGTGGCAAGGAAGGTCAAAGCGTACCGGTCGGTGTGGGTATGCCCACCGTGCGCATGGATGGCCTTACGGTGGGCGGAACTGCCTGATCTACGCGAAAACTGTAGTTTCTTCGGGCTGGTTTTTACCGGCCCTTTTTTGTATGTGTGTTCTGTAAATCAAGCGCTTCTTGTGGCATGTGCCGGGGTGATCAGGGTTGACAGGGCTAATTCATACACTTATTATTTCAACAGAAATTAGTTTATTTGAACTTATCATGACGGCAATCAATCAATCGCCTTATCCTCAGTACGACCTGCGCATTCTGCGTGCTCTGCGGCGCATTACCCGTTCGGTGGCGTTGCATTCGCGTCAGTTATCGGCGCTCAGTAATATCACGGCTCCCCAACTCGTGTGTCTGCGCGCAATTATCGATAACGGGCCCATCACTGCTACAGCCATCAGCCGTGAAGTTCACGTCAGTGCAAGTACAGTTGTTGGCATTCTCGATCGCCTTGAAGACAAAGGTCTGATCAAGCGTGAACGTGGCCGCGATGATCGCCGCATTGTGTATGTCACAGCCACTCAGGCAGGTATTGATCTTGCCAGTCACACCCCTTCACCCTTACAGCAAAAATTGTCTGAATCGCTTAAAGCGTTACCGGAGCTTGAGCAGGCTACGATCACTATGTCGCTCGAGCGTATTGTTGAACTGATGGAATCCGGTGGTGTGGTACCCAAGGAAGACGATGCGGTGGATCCTGCCTCGCCGTTACTTGAGGTGCCCACCGGCGGAGCCCTTCCTGAATCTGGAATTGTTGCCTGATGCGATTTGAAACCACGACTGAACTTCATGCTTCCAATCAATCTCTCACTGCCGTCACCCAGACAATAAAAGGCAGGAAATTCGATTTTCGTAATCCTGTGCCCGCTGACGGCACCGCCATTCACGAGCTGGTTGCGCAGTGCCCGCCGCTGGATCTGAACTCGTTGTATGCCTATCTGCTTCTCAGCGAGCATTTTGCGCGTACCAGTGTGGTCGCGCTCCAGGACGGCGTTCTGGTGGGTTATGTGTCGGGTTATGTACCACCGGGAAGACCTGATGTCCTGTTTGTCTGGCAGGTTGCCGTTCATCAAAAAGGGCGGGGTCATGGCCTTGGGTCACGCATGATCCGTCATATTCTGGCCAGCCCCCATCTTTCAGGTGTTCGTCATATCGAAACGACTGTCAGTCCTTCCAATCAGGCATCGCGTCGCATGTTCCAGGCGGTTGCCCGCCATCTTGATACGGCCGTGCGTGAAATGCCTTTGTTCGAGCGTCATCTGTTTGGCGACCACGGGCATGAGTCTGAACCCCTGTTGCGTATTGGTCCGTTTCGCACAGTGGGTCGTCGTCAGGAATCCTGTATTAACGAAGTTACAGAACGGCAGGCAGCCGAAGAACTGATGCCTGGTTGACCAGACTACGCGCACAGGCCTGTTTGCAGGCTGAGTGCGCATCCCCTGCGCCCGACATGACCGGGTATTTTTTGATTTTTATTATTCGTACTGCAATCATTCTTTATGAAAAGAATTCTGTTGTCGAAATAACCCACAGGAGAGGAAAATCCATGATGGACTTAAAAATTTTTGACCGGATGGAGTCTGAGGTGCGCGGCTACATCCGGTCGTTCCCGGTAATTTTCAAAAAAGCGACCGGTTCGGTGCTGGTTGACGAGGACGGCAAGGAATACATCGATTTCTTCAGCGGTGCCGGTACCCTGAACTACGGCCATAACAATCCGGTTTTCAAGGAAAAACTGATCGAGTATCTTCAGACCGACGGCGTGGTGCATGGTCTGGACATGGCCACCAGCGCCAAAAAGCATTATCTGGAGACCTTTGAACGTGTTTTGCTGCAGCCGCGTGGCTGGCACTACACGCTTCAGTTCACCGGTCCAACGGGAACCAATGCGGTTGAAGCTGCGTTGAAGCTGGCTCGTCAGGTCAAGGGGCGATCCAATATCATTTCCTTTTCGCACGGTTTCCATGGTGTCAGTGGTGGTTCTCTGGCCGTGACAGCCAATGCCAAATTCAGGAATGCTGCAGGCGTGGCGCTGGGCAACACCACATTCATGCCTTTTGATGGCTATATGGGGCCTGACTTCAACACCATCGCCTATCTTGAACGTGTTCTGAGTGATCCGAGCAGCGGCGTGGATCATCCGGCTGCAGTCATTGTGGAAACGGTTCAAGGTGAAGGTGGTGTCAATGTGGCCTCACAGCGCTGGCTGCGTGATCTGGAGCGTGTGTGCCGCGAGCACGACATGCTGCTGATCGTGGACGATATTCAGGTCGGATGTGGCCGAACAGGCAATTTTTTCAGTTTTGAATCAGCCGGTATCCGGCCAGACATCATCACGCTCTCCAAGTCCCTGTCGGGTTTTGGTTTGCCGATGTCACTGGTCATGATGAAGCCGGAACTCGATGTGTGGAAACCCGGTGCTCACAGCGGCACCTTCCGGGGAAACAACCTGGCGTTCGTGACGGCCGCCCAGGCATTGGACAGCTACTGGCAAGACAAGGTCTTTGCCGGCAATACTCAGCGCAAGGAACGTTTAGTGCGCGATTGGTTGGAAAACATCGTTCATAGCTATCCAATGGCTGGTCTCAGCGTCCGTGGACGCGGTCTGATCCAGGGCCTTGTAACACCCGCAGACGAAGGTCTTGCCAACCAGATTGCCGAGCGCGCTTTCCAGCATGGGATTGTCATCGAAACATCGGGTGCTCACGATGAGGTTCTTAAACTGTTGCCTGCGCTTACGATTGAAGACGAGTTGCTGCGCAAGGGGCTTGAGGTGATTGAGCGCAGTGTGGCAGAGGTGCTGGACGAGCGCGGGCAGAAAGCCCGCGTGCTGAAATTTGGAGGCCGTACACGATGATTGTCAGAAATGTTAAAGATGTGATCGGTACAAAAGATGAAATCGTGACAGACAACTGGCTCAGCCGCCGCGTGCTGCTCAAAAAAGACGGCATGGGTTTTTCATTTCATGAAACCGTGATTTTTCCAGGCACCGAAACGCACATTCATTATCAGAACCATCTGGAAGCGGTGTGGTGTGTTGAAGGTGACGGTGAAATCGAAACCATTGCGGATGGCAAGAAGTATGCCCTGGGCCCAGGTGTTGTGTATGCCCTGGATCAACACGATGAACACTGGTTGCGTGGCGGCACAGAGCCCTTGCGCGTCATTTGTGTCTTCAACCCGCCCTTGACGGGCAATGAAGTTCACGATGAAGAGGGTGTTTATCCATTGGTAACCGACTGACAAGGAGATAACGGAGCATGACAACGGTCACAGACAGGTACGCATCCCGAACGGATCGCATGTCGGCCATTCTGGCGCGGCAGGATCCGGTCGTGTATGGTCAGGGTACCTATGCCGATGCACTCAGTGTGGATCAGGTTTCTTCCTACGAGCAGAATGGTTTTCTTTTGCTTGAAGAAGTCTTCTTGGCCGAGGAGGTGGCCGAGTTGGTTGCCGAGGTTGAGCGCATGTGTGCAGATCCGGCGATTCGACAGCTCGAGGAAGCGATCACCGAACCGGGCAGTGAGGCTGTGCGTTCAATTTTCAGGGTGCATGAAATCAATGCGCGTATTCAGGCGCTGTCTCGCGATCCACGTCTGCTGAATGTGGCGCGTCAGATTCTTGGGTCTGAAGTGTACATTCACCAGTCGCGCGCCAATATGAAACCTGGTTTCAAAGGTAAAGAGTTTTACTGGCATTCCGATTTTGAAACCTGGCATGTGGAAGATGGCATGCCGGCCATGCGTGCGCTCAGTTGTTCCGTGCTGTTGACCGACAACAATGCCTGCAACGGGCCCCTGATGCTGGTGCCTGGGTCACACCGCCAGTTTGTGTCTTGTCAGGGTGAAACGCCGGATGATCATTACAAGCAATCGTTGCGCAAGCAGGAGTATGGTGTGCCGGATCCCCTGAGTCTTCAATTGCTGGTGGAGCAGGGGGGGATTACGCCGATGATTGCCAAGGCGGGATCGGTGGTTTTCTTTGACTGCAATACCATGCATGGCTCGGCCGGCAACATTTCTCCGTGGGCTCGATCCAATGTGTTCATGGTGTACAACAGTGTTGAAAATGTGCTTGGTGAGCCCAAGTACGGTCTGAAGCCACGGCCCGAACATATCGCCACACGACGCAGTGTTGAGGCTGTGCGTGCGCTGAGTGAAACGACAGTGGCCTGACGCGTTGTGTTGCGTTGATCAAATGGCCTGTTTCAGGCTTTTGACCGAAAGAAAGCCTGCCCATTCGGCAGGCTTTCTTGCTGTGGTGCCCCCGCTCGTGCCTGAATACCTTTGTGCACATAACGCCTTGGTCTGCAGGCGTGGGTGAGGGTGTGTCAGTTCATGGTTATTGCCTTGATTCAGGGTCAAGGAAACCTTTCAGGAATTCCTGTGTGCGTGTTTCCCGTGGGCATGAAAAGAGGTGTTCTGGCGGGCCTTCCTCGACGATGCGACCCTTGTCGAAGAAGCACACGCGATCGGAGATCTGTTTGGCGAATTGCATTTCATGCGTGACAAGCAACATGGTCAGATCCTGTTCTTCCGAAAGGCGCTGAATGACATTCAGTACTTCGCCGACCAGTTCGGGATCAAGGGCCGAAGTGGGTTCGTCAAACAGCATGATCCCCGGTTTCATGGCCAGCGCACGGGCAATAGCCACTCGCTGTTGCTGGCCACCGGAAAGCTGACGCGGGAATTTGTCCGCGTGTTCGCTCAGACCCACAAGCTCCAGGTAGTGCTCGGCACGTGCATTGGCCTCTTCGTTGCCCAGTCCGAGTACATGAACCGGGGCTTCCGTGATATTGCGCCGTACGGTCATGTGGGGGAACAGATTGAATTGCTGGAACACCATGCCCATTTCCTTGCGCATCTGGCGCAGGTGTTCTTCACGTGCCGGTACGAGTTCCCCGTGACGGTATTCATGCCAAAGCGGTTTGCCCGCAACATGAATGACCCCTTCATTAATGGTTTCAAGGGTCATGAGAATACGCAGCACCGTTGATTTTCCGGAACCGGATGGACCAATGATGGTGACTTTTTCACCTTTTTTTACGGAAAAATCCAGCGCATCCAGAACCGTGACATCACCAAAGCGCTTGACCACCTTTTCGAAGGTGATGATGGTGTTTTCACCGGTTTTCTGGTTGCGGAGTGCGTCGTTTTCTTCATGTGCAGCGTTTTTGTCTTCGGTTTGAATTGCCGGATCTGGGGTCATGGTTTTATGTTCTCTTTCTGTTCAGCGGGGCAGGGGCTTTTGTTGACTCTGTTTGCGCTACAGGCCGGCCCCGGTGCACCATAGGGCTGGGGGTGACTGAACTACCGCAAGGGAATACCTTGTTTGGGAAGCCGGTTGTCGAGGTAACGTACGCCAGCAGCTGCAACCAGTGTCATGATCAGGTAGAGCCCGCCCACCATCGACAGCGGAATCAGGTAGTTGAAGGTGCGATCCCCGATGATTTTGGCAACGTTCAGCATTTCAACCACCGAAACCACCGAAAGTACCGGTACGTCTTTCATGATGGAAACAAGGTAATTGCCCATGGCAGGAATAATGCGGGGAATGGCCTGGGGAAGGACGATGGTGGTGAAGGTGCGTAGCGGGGAGAGGTCGAGTGCCCTGGCGGCTTCATACTGGCCACGTACAACGGACTCAATACCAGCCCGATACACCTCAGACATGTACGCACTGTACTGAATTCCCAGGGCCAGGGCGCCTGTAAGGAACGCAGGCAGCACGATGCCATATTCAGGAAGTACGTAATAAAGGAAAAAAAGCTGTACCAGCAGTGGTGTGTCACGGATGAATTCTGTTACTAACCGGGCAGGCCAGGAAATCAGTCGCAAACGTGACGCTTTCAGCCCGGCGAGTAGCAGGCCCAGTACGGCCGCTACTGCAAAACCCAGCACGGTGGCTTGCAGGGTGACCAGCATGCCCTTGAGCAGGATGGGCAAAATGGACACGGCAAACAAGCCATTGCTGGTGGTGTCCCATTCAATACCAAATAACATGGTGAATCTTCCGGTTAAGCAGGCCCTGAGGGGCTTAGCGCCAGCGCCCGATTGAACGTTCGAGCAGTTTCATGAAGGCTGTGAGCACAAGTGCCATGCCAAAATACATGAAAAGCAACAAGGTATAAATGGTGACGCTGTCCTGGGTGAAGTTGCGTATCTGTTCAGCCCTGAAAGCCAGGTCGCCCAGGCTGATCAGTGAAACCAGCGCAGTATCTTTCAGATTTTGGATGGCCAGATTGCCAAAACTGGGCATCATTTCCGGAATGGACTGGGGCAGGGAAATGCGCCACAGTGTTTGCCGGGGCGTGAAGTCCAGGGCCTTGGCCGCTTCGTACTGGGTTTTTGGAACGGCCTGCAACGCACCCCGTACGACCTCGGCCCCGTAGGCTCCGATATTCAGGCTCAAGGCCAGAGTTCCGGCCAGCAAGGGCGGCAGGCGCAAGTCGATGCCAATTGCCTGGCCCAGCAAGGGCAGGGCAAAATACAGCCAGAACAGCTGGACCAGCAATGACGTACCGCGAAAGACTTCAATGAAGCTAATGCTGACAGCTCGTATGAGCGGGTTAGCTGCAAGGCGGCCGATTCCGAACAGAAACGACAGCAACCCGCCCAAAACGGTGGAGTACACGGTAAGCTGGACCGTAACCCAAGCTCCTTCCAGCAAAGGGCCAATGTAATTAAACCAAGGCATGGGTGTCGGGTATCAGCCTGCGCAAAGTTGTGCGGTTGTGCGTGTAAAGGACTCTTTGTTGTCGGTGGTGCTGAAACCATACTGAGT
Organism: Alcaligenaceae bacterium; assembly: GCA_012727555.1. GTDB lineage: Bacteria > Pseudomonadota > Gammaproteobacteria > Burkholderiales > Burkholderiaceae_B > JAAYGT01. Next base: position 19,306 of record JAAYGT010000046.1, read on the forward strand.
CATGATTTTTTCCCATTCAGGCGTTTGTTTGAAGCGGGCCAGTTCGGTACTGAAGGCATCGCGCAGCTCTTTTGATTCCAGACTGAAGGTAAAGCCGCCCCAGCTTCGAACGGGCACACCGTTGATGACGGGATCGGTGAAGTTTGCGGCGGATTCGACTTTGGCACTTTTGCCCGCCAGTTCACTGACAGTAAGGCTGGTGGCCGCGTAAGCAGCAGCCCGGCCCGTGCTGACGGTCGAGATGGCGTCAGCATTATTGGCAATGGTAACCATGCGGCTTTCGGGTACGCCCAGCGCTTGCAACATTTCCAGCTGATCAGCCCCGGCCATGATGGCGACCTTGAGGTCTTTGGATGCAAAGTCTTTGTAGGCATGGATGTCATCCGGGTTGCCCTGGGCAACCAGCAGACCTTCGCCGTACGAGGAGTTGGGTTCCGAGAAATGTACCTGCTGGCAGCGCTGTGGCAGTATGGCCATTTCAGCGGCCACCATGTCGAAACGGTTGGCTTTCAGACCGGGAATAAGGGAGCCGAAGTTGGTGGTGACCCATTCAATTTTCTTGATGCCCAGCTGTTCCGCAATTTTTTGGGCAACTTCCGGGCCTGCGCCCTTGGCCTGGCCGCTCATGTCCATGTAGCCATAGGGAATTTCATTGGCGACCGCGATGCGGATATGACCGCGCTCTTTGATCTGTTCGAGTGTGGCGGACGACACTGGAAAGGTTGCGGCTGCGGCAAGTCCGAACAAGGCACTGGTGATTGCCGTGATTTTGAGCATTTTTTTCATGGGAATCCTTGCATGCATGATAATGATGAGCGCAATGATAACGCAAACAATGATTTCAGTTCAAATTATATGGGCAGGATTCTGGCGCATTGCGGGATACCGCGCTTCCACGGGGCCGAAAGGATGAGCCCAAGCTGGACACAAAAAAGCCAACCCTGAAGAGTTGGCTTAAGTGCTTGATTGTGTTTTCAGCGGATTGGGGAGGGTTCCGAGGTGATTTCAGAGACTTTTCCCGCTTTGGCCGTCAGTGTGTCAGTGTCATCTGAGCGATATAGCCAGATCGTGTTTCGCCCGCCGACTTGGCTCTTTGGTCGAGCAGTGCGAGGATGCGACGGGGTAGGGTGATGTTCACTCGCTCTGTGGTGTCATCAATCAGGGCTGGGTCTACCTCGGCGACTGCCCATATCCAGCCGTCGTATTCTCCGGTCTTTTGCAACTCGGTGATACTTGAGGGTTTGGGGATGGACTCGCCGTTACTAATGGCGTCTTCAATCCACAATGCGATGGCTTCCTTGGCGTTTTCGATGGCTTGATCTATACCTTCGTCGGCCGCCGAGAAGCAGCCGGGTAGATCGGGAACAACGACCCCCCAGGCTGTGGTGTCGGTACCGGGTTCGATTGCGATGGGGTATTTCATGTTGGCCTCTTTATTTCAGTCCAGCTTGACGTAGTAGCTTGGTCACGATGCCGATGCCCAAGTCCTTCTTCGGGTGAGGCACGCTGATGTGACCGGGTAGCGTAGGGTGTCGGTAGACATGATGCGAACCTTTTACGTTCTGCAGTTGCCATCCGGCCCTCTCTAGCTGTTTGATAAGGTCTTTGCTGTTCATTGTGTGTATTGTACACACGATAGTGTTCGATGCACTATGTAATCTTGATGTCGGTGACAAGAGACCGCGCGGGTCGTCTCTCAAACTGTGCACTCTGATCGAGCGTAAAGGGCTTGAGGCGGTCATCTGAAGTGCGTGTCTGGCGTGCAACATCCATCAAGTGCATACACTTTTCTTGTAACAAGAAAACACTAAATTCGTCTTGAGCCAGAAACCGATAGGCCGCCTGCGTTTCAGCCCAGCCACCACAGGCCTGCGGGATGCTGGCCATCGGGTTGGCCGCCAGTTGCTCAGCCAACAGCGCTGTGCGTTTGTTCAGGCGCGC
>JAAYGT010000005.1 GCA_012727555.1 Alcaligenaceae bacterium
CACGGCATGCTGCATGGCTTTGACTATGCCTGCTTCAAAACCGGCGGCCACAAAGTGCTGGCCGGTGCGGCGAACCACATTTTGTCGCTACGCCCACCACCCGGGCAAAAAGACGCCAAACTGGACGGCAAGAAACGCTTTGCCGACACCACCCTGGCCCTGAGCAAAGCCTTTTCGCTATGCTGCACGCTGGACGAAGCCAAGGCCCTGCGCGATGAAGTGGCCTTCATGCAGGCCGTAAAAGTCATTCTGACCAAACGCGACATCAGTGCGCAAAAGAAAACCGACGAACAGCGTGAAGCCGCCATCCGGCAAATCATCAGTCAGGCAGTGGTCAGTGACCGTGTGGTAGATATTTTCGATGCCGTGGGTCTGGAAAAACCCAATATCGGCCTGCTGGATGATGAGTTTCTGGCCCAGGTACGCAATCTGCCCGAACGCAACCTGGCCGTGGAGCTGCTGGAGCGCCTGCTGGAAGGTGAAATCAAAAGCAAGTTTGCCAGCAACCTGGTGCAGCAAAAGAAGTTTTCGGACATGCTGGGCAGCGTGATTACCCGCTACCAGAACCGCAGTATTGAAACCGCGCAAGTCATGGAAGAACTGGTCGAGATGGCCAAGAGATTCCGTGAGGCCGCCCACCGGGGTGAAGCACTGGGGCTGACCAATGACGAAATCCGCTTCTACGATGCCCTGGCCAACAACGAATCGGCCGTACGTGAACTAACCGACGAAACCCTGAAAAAAATTGCCCACGAACTGACCGAAAACCTGCGCAAGAACATGACCGTGGATTGGTCAAGGCGTGAAAGCGTGCGCGCCAGCCTGCGCTTGATGGTGAGACGGATACTACGCAAATACAAGTATCCGCCAGACATGGCAGATTCGGCCGTGGAGCTGGTGCTGATGCAGGCCGAGACATTGGGTGAGGAATGGACGAACTGAATCAACAGAGAAATTCCCCAAACCCCCATGGAATCGACGATACTTTGAATCCAGCTGCTCATCATGCGGCCTGCATTTGAAAATTGCGAGCTCGCATACTATCAAAACAATCGCCACGAGACTTTCACATGGATCGCAAAACCGTTGATCTTGATGATTACCCAGATCTTGTCGTTCTTTACCTTGGCATGCGAGTGAACTTCCTGAAAGGCCTGCCCACGTTACTGGGTTTTGGCCCCAAGATCGCTGCCGTGGCGAACGACAAACCCGATGGGTTGCTGGCCCATGAGAACCTGATCTTCTCACTTTTTCCGCTGCATATTGGCATGCGTCAGTACTGGAGAGATTTTGACAGCCTTGAGGCCTGGGCGCGCTCTGAACCGCATCGGATCTGGTGGAAAAATTTCCTTAAAGACTCGAAAGGCACCGGTTTCTGGCACGAAGCCTACTTTCGCAAAGGCGGTATGGAAGCGGTCTACGTTGACATCCCCGAGAAACTGGGCCTGCGCGCATTTGCCCCTGAAATTGATGCCCGAGGTGCCATGTTTTCCTCGCGCCAACGTGCTGGCCGAGGCCAGAACACATCGGACAGCGGATCCGTTGTCCATGAATCCGATCTCTATGGAAAAAAGCCATGAAAATACAGATTCGCTTTTCTTTATTACTATTTGGATTGCTTGCCTGTCCTGCACTCTGGGCCGGGCCATTGAACGTTAAAATTATCGGCCTGAAGAATGACAACGGCACAGTACGCTGCGGCCTGTTCAACCAGGCTGATGGCTGGCGCGATGAAGCCCGGGCACTGAAAAATGTAGTTGCTACTGCCAAAAACAACACCGCAGTATGCGATTTCGGCGTTGTAGACCCGGGCACCTATGCGCTGGCGGTATTTCATGCAGAAGCCAACGAACACACGGTCAGCTACGGCTTCCTTGGCAAACCCCACCAGGGCGTAGGCTTCTCCAATAACCCGTCCATCAAATTTGGTGCGCCCAAGTTCAGCGAAGCCGAGTTCAAAATCAGCGAAGCACCCAACTCGCAATCAATCACAATCCAGTATTAACCCTGCAAACACCCTGATTCATGGCACTGCGCGCAACAATCTATAAAACCGAATTGAATGTAGCCGATACGGACCGCGGCTACTACGCAAGCCACAACCTTACGTTGGCACGCCACCCTTCCGAGACCGACGAACGCCTGATGGTGCGTGTGCTGGCGTACGCTTTGTACGCCGATACGGACGAAACACTGGAATTCACACGAGGGCTTTCAGAAAACGATGAACCCGACCTATGGCGCAAAGACCTGACGGGTGTAATTACACTCTGGATCGAAACCGGCCTGCCCGATGAACGTCGAATCCTGAAGGCATGCAGTCGGTCCGATGCTGCGGTGATCATTGCCTACGGGCGCAACGCCGATCTATGGTGGCAAGGCGTACGGAACAAGGTGTCTCGACAAGACAAACTGACCGTACTGAAACTGCCTGCTGACGCCACGCTGGCCCTTGAAAAACTGGCTGAACGCAAAATGACGCTGAATGTGAACATTCAGGATCAAACCGCGTGGGTATCCGGCGACAAAGCGGAAGCCACTGTTGTGCTGGAACGCCTGCAGGGCCATCACTCGTTTTCTTCCCAGTGAAAACGATGCAATACGCGGTGAACGACCGGGGCCAGCAAAATACCCACAACAGCAATGAATACCAGGCCCGAATACAAGGCGTACAGGCCGGCAAAAAGTTTGCCGGCCCAGGAAAGACCTTCGGTTGTTACCGGCCCCATCCCACCCAATAGCATCG
>JAAYGT010000047.1 GCA_012727555.1 Alcaligenaceae bacterium
GCCATGTTCATTACCGCCACAGCGCCCAACCCGCTGGTCGTAAAACTGCTGGCCGATGCCACCGGCGCCCAGGTCTCGCTGTCCTGGAGCACCTGGGCCCTGGCCATGCTGCTGCCCGGCCTGGTCGCCATTGCACTCATGCCACTGGTTCTGTATTTTATTTACCCGCCGGAAATCCGCAAAACAGAAAATGCACGCACCTTTGCGCTGAGCCGCCTGCAAGAACTGGGCCCCGTCAAACGTGACGAAAAAATCCTGCTCGGGGTGTTCCTTTTCCTGCTGGTTATGTGGGCCGGCATTCCTGCCATGTTGTTCGGCAATGCTTACAGCATCAACGCCACGACAACCGCAGCCTGTGGCCTGGCCTTGCTGCTGCTAACGGGCGTACTGCACTGGGACGACATTCTTTCAGAAAAAAGTGCCTGGGATACCGTGGTCTGGTTCTCGGCACTGGTCATGATGGCCACCTTCCTGAACAAACTGGGGCTGATCGCCTGGTTCTCCGCCAGCTTGCAAGGGGGTATTGAAAGCCTGGGCATGAACTGGCTGGCGGCCGCTACCCTGCTGACCCTGGTTTACCTGTATGCCCACTATTTCTTTGCCAGCACAACGGCGCACATTACCGCCATGTTCGCCGCGTTCTATACCGCAGGCATTGCGCTGGGTGCTCCCCCCATGGGCTTCGGTCTGGTCATGGCGGCTGTTTCTTCCATCATGATGACACTCACCCACTATGCCACAGGCACGTCACCCATCATCTTCGGTTCAGGCTATGTTTCCCTGGGTCAGTGGTGGAAAGCCGGTTTCGTCATGAGTGTCGTGAACGTGCTGGTCTGGGTCGTGGTCGGCGGCATCTGGTGGTCTGTGCTCGGGCACATTTAACCGGCTCTGCTCACTTAACCACTCAAACCGACCCGCCCGAAGCGGGTCGGTTTGCTTTGTGGCCCGGTTTGAAGCGCAGAGCCGGCCATGCTGAACACCCTGATCAATCGTCATTGCCGTGTAACACCGCTCCCGCACACTACCCGGATAATTCAAACCTCAACTGAATGACCGGATAACCACCATGCCCGATCCCACCATGTTGCAGATTGCCGCCCGTATGCTGGCGACCACCCGCAGCTTCTGGACAAGCCCGGACAAAACAGCTGGAACAGTACCCGAAGCAGATCCGTCTGCCTCGGTTCACCCCCCCCTGTTTCCAGGCACCCGGCAATACAGCGCCCTTCCTGGCGCCCCACCTTACTGGCCCATGCTGACTACTGATCTGTGGCGCTGAATGAGCCCCCCGGATCAACGCGCCAGAAAGTCAAAATACGTCTCGGCATGTGGCTCGTTGGCCAGTGTAAAGTGCCACCACTCTTTCGGATACGGTTTGAACCCGTGACGCACCATGAGCGTTTGCAACAGCAAACGGTTGGCGCGCTGCTGAGGTGTCAGCTCCGGATGCTCTGGCCAGGACTCTTCACCGAAAAAATCGAATCCGGACCCCATGTCGAGCTGTACCGAACCGTCCTTCGAGACCAGGGTCAGATCAACCGTGCTACCCCGACTGTGGCCTGAACGTGCTGCGATATAGTCTTCCTTGAACAGATTGCGTTTGTCGACACGGGGGTAGTAGTCGGCCTTCATTTTCGTATCATCCACCTCTTCGGCCCAGCGCACGAAATCATCCACGGCGCGTTGCGGGCGGTAAGCATCGAACACCAGCACGGCCAGTCCAAAAGGTTTGAGATCCGCCTGAACACGGGCCAGCGCCTGCGCCGCTTCGCGTGTGAGCACCGGGCGTGCAGCCTCATAACCCTGCACCGGACGCCCCAGAAAATTATTGCTGCCGGAATAACGCATATCGACCTGCAGACCCGGAACGGCTTCATCAAGAAACACGAACCCTTCGGGCAATGCCCAGGCCGCGGCCGAAACACCCAGCGCAAGCACCAGGCTGCCCAAAGCAGAACACAAAGACCGTTTTGCAACACAAGATAATGCAAGCATGATGAGCCCCCCGACAAACGCTACATTAAACATAACAGTAACAACCACCGGATCCGGAGTTATCAGCTGCCAGAGCAAGTTTAACGCAGCCACGGTACCCGCTGATTCGCCAAAGCCCGGTTGGCGCTTTCGATACATCGGCAGCGGCATACATCCACCCCACTGCATAGATCACAAATCTGCGTCAAAATAGAGCGTGCCAGACTGATACAGTCTGGTCGCGTGCACCGCCCTATCCCAACCCGAGGCTGACATGTCCAGTTTCATCACCCGCCGGCCAGCCTGGCAATCAACCACACGTCGGATACCGGCAGCGGCGGCTTTAAGCCTGTTACTGCTTGCGTTTGGAGCCAACGCTCAGGGCCTGCGCCTGACGCCGCCCGGCAACCCACCTGGTTACCCCCCCGGTACTCCGCCAGGTACGCCACCTGTCATCATCAACCTGCCCGAAAGCGTGTTCGAGGGCACATCAGGCAACTCAAGCGGCGCAGCAACCACCCGACAACCCGGTGGCTCCTCGACGCGCATCGAATGGGGGACAGGCTGGAAAGAAATCGGCAGCACACGCTCCACACGCACCCGTATCGAAAACGACCGCAACGGGCAAGCGTCCGGAAACAGCCAGCCTGCACGGTCAACAACACCCGGCACTGGCCTGCGTGTTCCAGGTATCGAATAACCGGCATCCCTCTATCATCCGTCCTCTCATCGCCTTGCTTCACGGAGACCCCGTCGTGACCACTCTTGGAACCCCCTTGTCCCCTTCCGCCCTGCGCGTCATGCTCCTGGGAGCCGGCGAACTGGGTAAAGAAGTGCTGATCGCACTGCAGCGTCTCGGTGTTGAAACCATCGCCGTCGACCGTTACGAAAATGCCCCTGGCCAGCAAGTGGCGCATCATGCCCGCACCATCACCATGAGCGACCCCGATCAGTTGCGCGCCCTGATCGAAACCGAAAAACCGGATCTGGTCGTGCCGGAAATCGAAGCGATCGCCACTCCGGTGCTTGAAGCCCTGGAGGCCGCCGGTGTGGTGAAAGTCATTCCCACAGCCCGTGCAACGCGGCTCACCATGGACCGCGAAGGTATCCGCCGACTGGCCGCCGAAACGCTGGGCCTGCCCACCAGTCCCTACCAGTTCTGCAACGCGCTGGACGAACTTCAGGCCGCCATTGACAACGGCATCGGATATCCCTGCATCGTAAAACCGGTCATGAGCAGTTCGGGCAAGGGCCAGAGCCGCATCGACAACCCGTCGGATGTCCAGAAAGCCTGGGACTACGCCATGGCGGGCGGCCGGGTCAGTCACGGTCGCGTCATCGTTGAAGGCTTCATCGACTTCGACTACGAAATCACCCTGCTCACAGTGCGTGCCCGCAGTGCTGATGGCACGATCACAACGCACTTCTGCGAACCCATCGGCCACCGTCAGGAAGCGGGCGACTACGTTGAAAGCTGGCAACCCCAACCCATGTCGCCGGCCGCCCTGGAACGCGCACAACACATTGCGCTCACGGTCACTCAAAACCTCGGCGGGCAGGGTTTGTTCGGTGTCGAACTGTTCGTCAAGGGTGATCAGGTCTGGTTCAGCGAAGTCAGCCCGCGCCCCCACGACACGGGTCTTGTCACGCTGGCCACGCAATGGCAAAGCGAATTTGAACTGCATGCCCGCGCCATTCTGGGCCTGCCGGTCAACACCGCATTACGCAGCCCGGGCGCCAGTGCCGTCATTTACGGGGGCATGGACGCAGCCGGCGTCGTCTTCGAAGGCGTTGATCAGGCGCTGGCGGTTCCCCAGACAGATATCCGTCTGTTCGGCAAACCCGAAAGTTTCGTCAAGCGTCGCATGGGCGTGGCCCTGGCCTACGACACCCAGATCGACACCGCCCGCGAACGTGCGCGGTTGGCGGCGTCGCGAGTCACGGTGAAAAAGGGCTGACTCACACTCGGACAGAGGCTGCCGCTGCCCCCCTGCCGCAAGACCCGGTCTCGAGAAGCTGCGTCAGCCCCCTGTTTCAAACCCGGCTTCAGGCCCCGGCACGGGCCAGCGGCAAAGCGGTTTTATAAGACACCTGCTTCAAAGCAAAACTGGAACGTATCTTTTCAATGCCGGGAATCGGCGTCAGCTGATCAAGAATGAAACGTTCCAGTGCCGCCATGTCGGGTACCGCCACACGGATCAGGTAATCGGAATCACCGGTCATCAAATAACACTCCATCACCTCGTCATGCTCGGCAATGCGTTGCTCGAAACGGGCCAGTGCTTCTTTGTTCTGCGACTTCAGACTGATGGAAATGAACACATTCAGGCTCAAACCCAGCGCGGCCGCATTGACCAGCGCCACATAACGCTGAATGACCCCGGCCTCCTGGAGCGCGCGCACCCGCACCAGGCACGGCGATGGCGACAAATGCACCCGTCGCGCCAGTTCGACATTGCTCAGCGAGCCATCGTTCTGCAATTCGCGCAGTATTTTCAGATCGGTTGAATCAAGCCTCATGGGGCACACCCACCATTAACAGCACATAATTCCAAAAATATTATTTTTCCAGCATAACATGCTGATCATGATGGCCCTTACCACGCATTTCAAAACCCTATGCGGCACACAAGGGCGCACAATCCAGCATCCTTCCGAAACCGGATCATCAAAAGCAAAAACCGGCCCCGACACGTCCCGTTTTTGCCAGATGTGCAGCCGACAATACTCAGGTCCGACAGGCTGCTCTGCTATCGCTTGAACCTGCCCATGCAGGCGTATGGAGACAACCATGAATGCCCCCTTGCACCACCCCGCACAAATGAACGCACCGCAATCCGCACCCGACACCGACCCCGAAGAAACCAGGGAATGGCGCGAATCCTTTGACGCGCTGCTTGAAACCTGCGGCCCGGAACGGGCGCGGTTCATGCTGTCGGTACTGAATGAACATGCCGGTCGCCTTGGCATACGCTGGCAAGGCACCAACGAACAAACCTACGTGAACACGATTCCTGTCCAGCAACAACCTGCGTTCCCGGGAGACCTGGCCATTGAGCAACGACTGGCAGCGCTGATGCGCTGGAACGCTCTGGCCATGGTAGTTCGAGCCAACGCAGCCTACGGGGAACTGGGCGGCCACATTGCCAGCTACGCCAGTGTGGCCGATCTGTTCGAAGTCGGTTTCAACCATTTTTTCAGGGCCTCGCCGCACGGTGCCGCCCCATCCGGCGACCTGGTCTTTTTTCAACCCCACAGCGCACCCGGCGTGTATGCACGGGCTTTTCTTGAAGGTCGGCTGAGCGAACGTGATCTCACCTTTTATCGCCAGGAAATCACCGCCCGGGCTCATGGCGCCCGCGGGCTGTCCAGCTACCCGCACCCCTGGCTGATGCCCGATTTCTGGCAATTCCCCACCGGATCCATGGGCATTGGTCCCATCAGCTCCATCTATCAGGCCCGCTTCATGCGCTACCTGACCCATCGCGGTGTACTCGACTGCACAGGCCGACGCGTCTGGGGCGTTTTTGGCGACGGTGAAATGGACGAACCCGAATCCATGAGCGCCCTGACACTGGCCGCACGCGAAGGCCTGGACAACCTGACCTGGGTCGTGAACTGCAACCTGCAACGCCTTGACGGCCCTGTACGCGGTAACGGAAAAATCATCAATGAACTGGAACGCCTGTTCAGTGGCGCCGGCTGGAACGTGATCAAAGTGGTCTGGGGCAGCGACTGGGACGGCCTGTTTGCCCAGGACACCCACGGTATTCTGGCCCGGGCCCTGGCCGGTACCGTAGACGGCCAGATGCAAACCTTTGCCGCCAACGACGGCCGCTACAACCGGGAGCATTTCTTCGGACAGCACCCCGAACTGGCCCGTCTGGTGCAAGGCCTGACCGACGAACAGATCGACAAACTGCAACGCGGCGGCCACGATCTGGTCAAAATCCACGCGGCCTACCAGGCGGCCGCAAACCACACAGGTCAGCCCACTGTCATCCTGGCACACACCAAAAAAGGCTTTGGCATGGGGCCTGGCGGCCAAGGGCGCATGACCACCCATTCCCACAAAAAATTTGAAGACACCGACCTGATCGAATTTCGCAACCGCTTCAACCTGCCCTTGACCGACGACCAGGTGCGAACACTCACCTTCTACAAACCCGCGCCCGACAGCCCGGAAATGCAATATCTGCACGCAAGGCGCCAGACACTGGGCGGCTACCTGCCGGCACGCCAGACCCTGTGCGACACCCTGCCTGTACCGGATCCCGATACCTGGGCACGGTTTGCCTTGCAGGCCCAGGGCAAGAACATGTCGACCACCATGGCCTTTGTTCGCATGCTGGGTACCCTGCTGAAAGCACCGGAACTGGGACCACGCATCGTACCCATTGTGGCCGATGAAGCGCGCACCTTCGGCATGGCCAACCTGTTCCGCCAGGTCGGCATTTATTCCAGTGCCGGCCAGCACTACGAACCCGAAGACATCGGCTCCATGCTCAGTTACCGCGAAGCCCTGGACGGCCAGATTCTTGAAGAAGGCATCAGCGAAGCCGGTGCCATATCCAGCTGGGTGGCCGCAGCCACCAGCTACAGCGTACACGGCACCACCATGGTGCCCTTCTACATCTACTACTCCATGTTCGGCTTCCAGCGCATCGGCGACCTGATCTGGGCAGCCGCCGACCAACAACCACGCGGTTTCCTGATCGGTGCCACGTCGGGCCGCACCACCCTGGGCGGCGAAGGCCTGCAGCACCAGGACGGCGCCAGCCACGTTTATGCTGCCACCGTTCCCAATTGCAAAGCCTACGACCCGGCCTTCGCCTGCGAACTGGCCGTGATCGTGCATCGGGGCATGCTCGAAATGGTGCAGGAAAAGCGCGATGTCTTTTATTACATCACGGTGATGAATGAAAACTACGCCCAGCCCGATCTGGCACCCGACACCCACGACAAAATCATGCAAGGGGCCTATGTGTACAGCCGACACGCCCCTGAAAAGCACACCGGCAGCGAGCCCGCGACCCGGAGCGGCAGCTGCCTCAACGCCGGCGTCGGCACCAGTAGCAATTGCATGAACACTGGCAATAGCGGTAAAGGCACTGACACACACGATCCGCATGTCACCCTGATGGGATCAGGCGCCATACTGACTGAAGTGATCCGTGCCGCCGAACTGCTGGCCGCACAAGGCATTGGCAGCAGCGTCATCAGTGTTACCAGCTGGAGCGAACTGGCCCGCAACGGCCAACAGTGCGAACAGACCGATGAAACACCCTTCATACAGCAAGAGCTCGCCACCACCACAGGCCCCATCATTGCCGCAACCGACTACGTGCGCCTGGTTCCGGAATCCATCCGTGCCTACATCCCAACAGACCGCCCCTACCTGACCCTGGGCACCGATGGCTTCGGCCGCAGCGACACCCGCCAGGCCCTGCGGCAATTCTTCAGCGTCGATGCCGAATCAATCGCCGCCGCAGCCATCAAGGCGCACAAAAAACAGGAAAACAGGTGAAGAAACAGGCAAACTGCTGAAAACCCGGTGGGAACCTGCCCCAACCGAATCAATAATCGCACATCGATCATTGCGCCCGGTCCGCGCCTCATGCGGTAAATCAGCCGCAAAATGCCTCAGAAATAAAAGCGAAACAAAGGACCAAACTGTCAGGGCGTGGCGGGCGCGGCCGTCGGCGGGGGTGCTTGAACACGCCGTTGTTGTGCTCCGGAATGGGGAGGCAAGTGCCCGGCTGTTCGAGCGCGGCGCTTGTCGATCCACCGGATCGACCGCGCGAGTTCCGGGCACGCCCCATTCCGGAGCACAACAACGGGAAGCCCGCAGGGCCGTGTGATGCACCCCCGCCGATGGCCGCGCCCGCCACGCCCGGCTAAAGAACCAGCAGCGCAAGTTAAAAACCTGAAACGCGACTTAAGAACTTGAAACGCAACTAAAGAACCCGAGAACCCAAGCAATTACAAGAAGTGATCCAGCAACCGCCGGCTCGCCGCATCAAGCGCTTTGACATCGCGCAGCAAAAAATGCACGCCACCATGATCGGCAATCATCAGCATGCCCCCCGGCAGGCGACGAATGTCCTCCTCGCCCTTCAGGGACAGCGTGGTAACCCCCCGATCAGTTTCCACCTGCCAGTGACTGGGCGTAGCGTAACTGGACACACTGATGATGCGGCGAATTTCAGGCGTGAATTCACGACTGGAGAGTTCCTGTTCCAGCAAAGTACGCGTTACCGGCCCGGCATCGCGCAGACGCTCGACCCAGCCATATTCCCGCCCATCCTGGCCCACAAGCGCCAGGCCTTCATCAGGCGCGGTGATGGGGAAACTGCGTACCGGCACCACAAGTACATCGCCCGTATCGGTACGCAAGACCAACCGCCCGAAGGCATCGCGGTGCAAAGGCAGTTCACCAGGGGCAAGATGCTGCACTGAAACAATGGCCCGCTCAGACGAAGGCTGAACAGCGGAAGCGTCATTGGATACCATCGTTGTCCTCGCTTTCATTCCAGCCCTCCCGGGCGCTGGACGCAGGTGACTCGCCCTGCGCCTGTGCCATGTACAACCGGGCATAGTGACCATTACGGGCCAGCAAATCTTCATGGCGCCCGACTTCAACAATACGCCCACGATCCAGTACCACCAGGCGATCAGCCTTCTGCAACGTACTGAGACGGTGTGCAATGGAAATGGTTGTGCGTCCCTTCACCAGGTTATCAAGGGCCTTCTGGATTTCCTTTTCGGTGGTGGTATCAACCGATGACGTGGCTTCATCGAGAATGAGTATGCGTGGATCGATCAGCAGCGCACGGGCAATGGAAATACGCTGGCGCTCACCGCCCGACAACGCCTGACCACGCTCGCCCACCAGAGAATCGTAACCATGTGGCAGACGCAGAATAAATTCGTGCGCATTGGCAGCGCGGGCTGCGGCAATGATTTCCTGACGTGTGGCGTCCGGTTTGCCATAGGCAATATTTTCAGCCACCGTGCCAAAGAACAAGAAAGGTTCCTGCAGCACCAGACCAATATGCTGGCGGTATTCGGACACCGGCAACGAACGGATATCGACCCCGTCAATGCGAACCGACCCCTCGGTGACATCGTAGAAACGGCAGATCAGATTGACCAAGGTACTTTTGCCGGAACCACTATGCCCCACCAGGCCAATCATTTCGCCGGGCGCGATATCGAGCGTAATGCCACGAATGACCGACCGGCTGCCATACCGAAAACCGATATTACGCAGCTGGATACCCCCCTTGACAGCGCCCAGATGCACCGGCTGGGTAGGTTCAGGCACACTGGAAACGTGATCAAGGATATCGAAGATGCGCTTGGCACCGGCCGCCGCACGTTGTGTGTTCGACACGATGCGGCTCATGGAGTCAAGGCGAATGTAAAAGCGGCTGATATAGGTCAGGAACGCAGTGAGCACACCCACCGTGATTTCGTCTTTGGACACCAGCCAGATACCAAAACCCCAGACAACCAGCAAACCGATTTCCGTCAGCAATGTAACGGTAGGGGAAAACGTGGCCCAGAGGGTATTGACCCGGTCGTTGATGGCAAGGTTGCGGTCATTGGCCTCGCGGAAACGACGGACTTCACGTTTTTCCTGGGCAAATGCCTTCACGACACGAATACCCGGAATGGTGTCGGCCAGCACGTTGGTCAGTTCAGACCAGACGCGGTCGGCGCGTTCGAAACCGTGACGGAGCTTGTCGCGCACCAGATGAATGAGCCAGGCAATGAACGGCAGAGGGATCAGGGTGACCAGTGCCAGCCACGGATTGATCGAAAACAGAATGATGGCAGTCATCAGAATCATGATGACGTCTGTCAGGAATTCGAGCAGATGCAATGAAAGGAACAGGCAGATGCGGTCGGATTCGGCACCAATCCGCGAAATGAGGTCGCCGGTACGTTTACCCCCGAAATACTGCAGCGACAAGGTTTGCAGATGCTGGTACGTGGTGGTGCGCAGATCGGCGCCAATGCGTTCACTGACCCAGGCCAGAATATAGGTACGGCCCCAACCCAGCCCCCAGGCCAGCAAGGACGACAGCAACAGGCCGCCCAGGTACAACTGAACCAGCGGCCAATCGATGGGCTTGCCATTCTGGAAGGGAATGAGAACCTTGTCCATGAGCGGCATGGTCAGGTAGGGTGCAACCAGAGCAGCGGCCGTCGAGGCCAGGGTAAGCACAAAACCCACGAGCAGCTGCATGCGATAGGGGCGTGCAAAACGCCACAACCGGAACAAGGCCCACGTGGAGGGCGGCGAAGCCAGGGCTGCGGCATCATGCTCAGCCGAGGCTTCCTCGGGCTCAGGTGGCGGTGAACCGGCCACCTGCGCAGACCGTTCTTTTTGCAGCCGTTCGAAACGGGCCATGAGCCTGAGCGCGGCAGCGTTCTTGTTCAGGGTGTAGCGCCAGCCGGCCAGGCGCGCCTGCGCTCCCAGAAGCTCAAGATGGCCGACACCTGCCTGATCGACATGCGTCATGTGCATGTCGGGGGTGAAGGCCCAGGACTGCCAGGCGGTTTGATGAGGCGCGCGCGCGAGCAAACGCTGATTGGTCAGTACCAGGAAACCCGCGGCGTAGTGCAAGCGCTCATCGAGATCCAGTTCAAGCCAGGCAAGCACCACTTCATCGGTGGCGAGCTGCTGGGCCAGAGGGGACTGCCAAACCAGAGGAATGCCTGGGTCGGCCGCGTCTGCGGGGGTTGCTTCGTTGATCATTAAGGCAGAGCGCTTAGAGGGGAATTTAAATACAGCGTGGCGGATTTTATGAAATACACCACATTATGCGATCTCAGGTGGATTTTATGCGAGTAAATCTTGCGTTGCTGACCCGCCGGGAGTTTAATTCCAGCTGTAATCCAACCCTCCTGCAACATGCTTTTCACTGATGCCAGGCACCTGGGCAACATGCAACAATCGCATGGTCGCATCTGCGGCGTCCGGCGTCGTTTCTTCCTCTTTGCATCGCCCTTGGCGGGCTGTCGCACATGTCCAAAAAATACATTGAAATCATCAACATACTGTCTGTACGTGGACCTGGTATGTGGGCCTACCAACCCCTGATCGAGGCCTGGGTCGACATCGGTGACCTTGAAGACTGCCCGTCCAATACCATCCCGGGTTTGTATGAGCGTCTGGTCAGCTGGTTGCCCACCCTGATTGAACACCGGTGCAGTGTGGGCGAGCGTGGTGGTTTTTTACAACGCTTGCGCGATGGCACCTGGCCAGCACACATCATGGAACATGTTGCCCTTGAGCTTCAAAGTCTGGCCGGCATGCCCGACGGCATGGGTCGGGCACGTGAAACCTCCGTGCGCAGCCTCTACAAACTGGTCATCAGTGCCCCCTACGAACCGGTTGCCCGGGCAGCGCTCTATGCAGCACGCGATCTGGTCATGGCTGCCATCGAAGATCGCCCATTCAACCTGCACGATGCAATCAACGACCTGCGCGATCTTGGCAGCACACTGCGCCTGGGCCCCAGCACCGAATCCATCGTGCGGGCCGCCGAAGAACGCAAGATCCCCATGATCCGCCTGAGCGAAAGTCACAATCTTGTGCAATTCGGCTACGGTGCTGCACAACGACGCATCTGGACAGCGGAAACCGACCGCACCGGCGCCATTGCCGAAGGTATTGCCAGCAACAAAGACCTGACCAAACGCCTGCTGCAAAACTGCGGGGTACCGGTCCCGGAAGGCCATGAAGTGTATTCAGCCACCGAAGCCTGGGAAGCCGCCTGCGAGCTGGGCACGCCCGTTGTGGTCAAACCCACCGATGGCAACCATGGTCGCGGTGTGTTCACCAACCTGACCGAACAACAGGAAATTGAAACCGCATACGGCGTGGCCATCGAAGAAGGCAGCGGAGTGGTGGTCGAACGTTTCATACCCGGCGAAGAGCATCGTGTACTGGTGGTTGGCAACCGTATGGTGGCTGCCTCACGCGGGGAAGTCGCCAGCGTGACCGGCGATGGTGAACACACCATCCGTGAGCTGATCGAACTTCAGATCAACAGCGACCCCCGCCGTGGCAGCGAAGAAGAAAACCCGCTCAATTTCATCACACTCGACTCCACCGCACGCCTGGAAATCAGCCGCCAGGGGTTCGAACCCGATGCCATACCGCCCCAGGGCAAACAGGTACTGATCCAGCGCAACGGCAACGTGTCCATCGATGTCACCGACGACGTCCACCCCAGTGTGGCAGCCACCGCCGTTCTGGCCGCCCGCATCGTGGGCCTCGACATTGCCGGCCTCGATATCGTCACCTCCGACATCCGCCGCCCTTTGCAGGAACAAGGCGGTGCCATTGTCGAGGTCAACGCCGGCCCGGGCCTGCTCATGCACCTGAAACCCTCGGCTGGAACACCGCGCCCTGTTGGCGAAGCCATCGTTGACCACTTGTTCCCGGGCACCTGCCAGGGCCAGATTCCGCTGGTCGGCATTACCGGCAGCCGGGGCAAAACTGCGGTTGCACAACTGGTGGGCCACATGCTGCGTCTTTCGGGGCAGTTTGCCGGCCTGGCATGCAGTCAGGGGCTCTACTTCGACCAGCGTCATGTTGAAACAGGCGATGCCGCCAACTGGGCGCAGGCCCGCCGGGTGCTGCTGAACCGTGCCGTGCAGGCCGGTGTCATCGAAAACGGTGCCCGCTCCATTGTGACCGAAGGCCTGGCGTATGAACGCTGCAGCGTGGGGGTTGTCACCAACATGCTGCCGGAAGACACACTGCCTGACCTTTACCTTGATGACCTCGAGTACATGACGCGGGTGTATCGCACCCAGGTCGATGTCGTGCTGCCAACCGGTTACGCGGTACTTAATGCCGATGACGAGGCCGTGGCTGCCCTGGCACCGCTGTGCGACGGCGCCATTGTGTATTTTGGCACCGATCCCCAGCGACCTGTCGTGCTTGCACACCGTGAAGCCGGCGGTCGTGCTGTGCTGGTGCGCGATGGCTGGATTCTGCTTACAGAAGGCAGTGAACAGTTTGCCCTCAGCGAACTGTCGCAGATCCCCTGCACCGACAACGGCCGCTCGCCTGAAAACATCATGAATGTGCTGGCAGCCATTGCAGCCGGGTGGTCACTGGGCCTGGACAACGACGTTGTCCGTGCCGGTGTCCAGACCTTCGGGGTCGTTGCCCTCGAACCTTCACCCGCCGACCCCGCAGCCACGCTGTAACCCTGCCCCCCTAATTCACAAAGAGAGTTTTAACCATGGAAGTCACTCGCGTCCGGGCCCTGCGCGGTCCCAACCTCTGGGGGCGTCAGACATCGCTGGAAGCCATCGTGAGCTGTACGGCTCAGGAACAGGACATCGACCAGATTGATGGCTTTGCCTTGCGCGAACGCGCACGTTTCCCTGAAATCGATCTCATGAAACCTGCCGGCCAGGAACAGCCCCTGAGCCTGGCACACGTACTGGCCAGCGCAACACTGCGCCTGCAAACCCGTGCCGGCTGTCCCGTTTCACTGCAACGCGTGGCCGCCACAATCGAACCCGGCGTATTTCAGGTTGTCATTGAATACAGCGAAGAAGAGGTTGGCCGACAAGCCTTCGAGTATGCCCAGGCCTTGTGCCAGGCAGCACTAAGCGATACCCCGTTCCTCCTCGACGAGGCACTGGTCCGCCTGCGCGAACTCGATGAAGACGTCCGCCTGGGCCCCAGCACGGGCTCGATCGTTCAAGCGGCTGTTCAGCGCGATATCCCTTACCGTCGCCTGACCCAAGGCAGTCTGGTCCAGTTTGGCTGGGGGCGCCGGCAGCGTCGCATCCAGGCTGCCGAAACCGACCAGACCAGTGCCATTGCCGAAGCCATCGCCCAAGACAAAGAATTGACCAAACGTCTCCTGGCGGCAGCCGGTGTATCCGTACCCCAGGGCGGCATTGTGAACACGCCCGAAGACGCCTGGCAGGTTGCCCTTGAAATCGGTGCCCCCGTTGTGGTCAAACCGCGCGACGGCAACCAGGGCAAAGGCGTGGCGGTCAACCTGACCGAACGTACCGACATCGAAGCCGCATTCCAGGTGGCCTACGACATCTCCTCCGATGTCATCGTCGAGCGTTACTTCCCGGGCCACGACTTCCGTTTGCTGGTTGTTGGCAACAAACTGGTGGCTGCCGCACGACGCGACCCGCCCCACGTGATCGGCGATGGTACACACACCATTGCCGAACTGGTCGAGGCCGTCAATGCCGATCCCGCACGCGGCGAGGGCCATGGCACATCGCTCACCAAGATCCGCTTCGACAATGAAATCGCCCAGGCCACACTTCAACGCCAGGGCTACACCCCTGATTCCGTCCCGGAAAACGGTGCACTGGTGGTGCTGCGCAGCAACGCCAACCTCAGCACAGGCGGCACGGCCACCGATGTCACCGACCACGTCCATCCGGAACTGGCCGCTGTTGCAGTCGCCGCCGCCCAGATGATCGGCCTTGACATCTGTGGCATCGATCTCGTCAGCGAAAGCGTTTTCCAGCCACTGACCCCCCAGAACGGCTGTATTGTGGAAGTGAATGCTGCCCCCGGTCTGCGCATGCACCTGAGCCCGTCCTTCGGCAAAGGGCGTGCCGTGGGCGAAGCCATCATCCAGAACATGTTTGCGGAAGGTGAAACCGGCCGTATCCCGGTGGCCGCGGTGGCCGGCACCAATGGCAAAACCACCACCACCCGACTGCTGGCCCACCTGCTGGCCGGTACCGGCCTGTGTGTCGGCATGACGAACTCGGATGGTGTGTATATCGGTAACCAGTGCATCGACACCGGTGACTGCAGCGGCCCGCGCAGCGCCCGCAATGTACTCATGCACCCCGATGTCGATGCCGCCGTTTTTGAAACGGCACGAGGCGGTATTCTTCGCGAGGGCCTGGGTTTCGACCGCTGCGATGTGGCCATCGTCACCAACGTCGGCATGGGTGATCACCTGGGTCTGAACTTCATCAGCACAGTCGAAGACCTGGCCATTGTGAAACGCGTCATCGTGGAAAACGTAGCCCCCCAGGGTTATGCCATTCTGAACGCCATGGACCCGATCGTGGCTGCCATGGCCGGCAGTTGCCCAGGCAACGTCATCTACTTTGCCACTGACCCCAATCATCCAATCCTCACAGCGCACCGGGCACAGGGGAAACGCATTGTGTATGCGGAACCCAACCGCATCGTGCTGGTGGAAGGCAACTGGGAACAAAGTGTGCCCTTCTCGGCCATTCCGCTCACCCAGAACGGGCGTATTTCCTTCCAGGTAGAAAACGCCATGGCATCCATTGCCGGGGCCTGGGCACTGGGAATGGCCATGGAAGATATCCAGAAAGGCTTGTCTTCGTTCGTGAACGATGCCCATACGGCACCCGGTCGTTTCAACATGTTCACCTACAAGGGCGCAACGGTCATTGCCGACTACGGCCACAACCCGGACGCCATGCTCGCCCTGGTCCAGGCCGTTGAACGGATACCCGCCAACACCCGGAGCGTCGTCATCAGTGGCGCCGGCGACCGCCGCGACATCGACATTCAGCGCCAGACAGAAATCCTGGGCGATGCCTTCGATGACGTCATTCTGTACGAAGACCAATGCCAGCGTGGTCGTGCCGATGGCGAAGTTCTGGCCCTGCTGCGGGCGGGCCTGGTGAACGCACAGCGTGCACGCCACACCCAGGAAATCCGGGGTGAGTTCCTGGCCATCGACACCGCATTGTCGCGGCTCAAGGAAGGTGACCTCTGCCTGATCCTGATCGACCAGGTAGAAGAAGCGCTGGCCCACATTGCCAAACGGATCGCCGAGGCCAACTGACGCATGTCCGTGCGTGTTCATCCGCTTCAGGTCGACCACTGGCCCCAGGTTCTGGCCGTTCAGGACACCGCTTACGCGGAACTGGGGCCGGAACCTGCCGATGTCATGCGCAGCAAATGGCAGGTGTCTCCGGACACCTGTTTCGTTGCCCAAAAAGCAGACGAACTGCTGGGTTACATACTGACCCACCCATGGCCGCTGCCTGACATTCCGCCACCACTTTACCAGCCAACCCGTATCGAACAGACTGGCGGTTCGACCCTGTTCATCCATGACCTGGCCGTCGCACCCCGGGCGCGTGGATACGGTGTCGCACACGCCCTGTTCAGCCAGATTTACCAAGTGGCCCATGACAACAACATGCACTGCCTGATGCTGGTCGCCGTCCAGGGCGCATCCGGGTTCTGGCTACGCCAGGGATTCACCTGCTGCCCCCATCACGCCGGCGCTCTGGACTCCTACGGCGAAGGTGCCTGTCTGATGAAAAAATACGTCAAGCAAACCCGTTCTGGTCCTTGACCCTGGTGCCAACAAAGGGCTCGACCCCCAATCGGCCTTCCATGGCCGTCCATTTCACCCCGGCAGCAATCCAGCCTAAACTACGCCTTTTGAGCAGAACATCCGGCACCTGCCGGAAAGTCCGTCATGCAAGGTATCAAACGCAAAATTGTCTATGTGTCGTTATACGAAGGCATTGCCATCGCCCTCACCAGCGCAGTACTGGCTGCGCTGGGACACGGCCTGGGCCAGGCCAGCGTGGCCGCCATCGCCACATCCGTCATCGCCATCCTGTGGAATCTGTCATGGAACAGTCTGTTCGAGCGCTGGGAATCACGCCAGCGCAAACGTGGCCGCAGCATTTGGCGACGCATCGCCCACGCCATCGGTTTTGAAGGCGGGCTCGTGTTGTTCATCGTACCGCTGTTTGCCTGGTGGCTGAGCATTTCCTGGTGGGAAGCGCTGGTACTCGATGCCGGCTTCATCGTCTTTTTCCTGGTGTACAGCTTTGTATTCAACTGGGTGTTCGACATCGCCTTCGGGCTGCCGAAATCGGCGCTACCCGTGCAATCAGCCTGACCTCATGCCAGCGGTCTGGTCGTTACCCGGCAAAAACATCCGTATCGTTGGCACCCGCTCCTGAACTGAACACTTTTCATTATCTGCCGTCACCATGGCTCGTCTCGCCCGCCTCTACGCCCCCGCCACCCCTCAACTGGCGCGCGTTATTTTTGCCGATGCGCTGGCACAACCGGCCGACCCAACGCCAGCAGACGCCCTTGACCACCTGCACGACTGGCTGCTGAAAGGGGTGCAGGAACACCGCATTGCCCTGCATGGCTGGGTAATTCTGCCCGACCAATTGGTCCTGCTGGCGACCCCGCCCCATGCCAGCGCACTGTCCAAAACCATTCAAGGCATAGGCCGGCGCATGGCCATGGCCCAGGCCGACAAACGCCCGGGCCCGGTCTTCACCGGTCGTTACCGCAGCGCCCTGGTTGAGCCCGGCCGCTGGGTTCTGCCTGCCCTGGTCTGGCTGGAATCCCTGCCCACCCGCCTGGGCCATGTCGACACACCCACCCGTTGGCCCTGGTCGTCGGCACAAGAACACGTGGGTCAAACAACACCCCGCACCGCACTGGTCACCGATCATCCCGACTACTGGCAGTGTGGCAACACCCCTTTCGCACGTCAAGCCACCTACAAAAATCACCTGCAAACCGGCCTGACCCCTGCTACTCTCACCCGCATTGAAACCGCCCTGCAAGGCCAATGGGTCCTGGGCGACGAACCCTTCCTGAGCGACATCAGCGACCGCGCCAGCCGCCGTGTTGCACCCGCACCACGCGGACGACCACGGAAAACACCCCTACAAGACTGACCCGGCCCCAACCACCTGTCAAAAGAGCAACGCACGCAAACCTCGTCCGGAATACGCATTACCGGAAGATTCTGTCGGGGTACGGATACACATCGTGTGCTTGTGCACCCCTTCGAAACCCGTCCGGAGTACGCATTGCCGCAAGGTTCTGCCGGGGTGTGGCGGCGCCTCGGGTGCATCGCACGGCCCTGCGGGCTTCCCGTCGTTGCAGCCCCGGCCGGGGCGGGCCCAGAACTCGCGCGGTCGATCCGGTGGATCGACAAGCGTCGCGCTCGGACAGCTGGGCCCTTGAACCCCCGGCCAGGGCTGCAACGACGGCGTGCTCAAGCACCCGAGGCGCCGCCACACCCCGGCAGAACCTTGCGGC
>JAAYGT010000048.1 GCA_012727555.1 Alcaligenaceae bacterium
AACCACCGCAGGCTTCCAGGGCTGATCAGGTGATGACGGAGCATGTTCTGTCAACGGAACACTGCAACCGGTCAACCCTGCAGCCACAACCAACGCGGACAGCACACAGACCGGCAAGCTTTGGCCTCCGGAAGCCAAGATGGAACGCAGTTGTCTGGACTTATTCATTCAATCACCCGATTCATACGCTACCTGCGGATTTTGAACCCAATGCCCGCTCACCGCCGTTCAGCACAACACGCATACTCTGCAACCCGGCCTTCATCCGGGCAAGATCGGGCCCGGTCATACCCTGTGCCATCTGCACACACCACTGCTCGGCTTGCTCGATACCACTTCGCAAAAACGCGATCTGCGTATGATCGGTGCGGAAAGAACGCGGTTCGAAACCTGAACGTTCCAGTTGCTCCCTCAGCCCGTCAAGCGCAGCAAGCCTTTGCGCTGCCTGGTCCGGCGTACACACCCGAAATGCCACGACCATGTCATTGGAAACCGTACCCGAAGCACGCAACACGGCATGATCCGCAAACCAGGCCAGCTCATCCAGGATGGTGTTCAACCCGGCCTGTACGGTCTGTGACACACTGACCGGCCAGATGCGGGTGAATACAAGATACATGACAAGGTTACCCAGCAAAATGCCGATCACCCGATCCAGTGCCACCGAAACCTGCACGTCCGGCCCAAACCCCTGCAGTACCGTCATCAAGAAAGCAAGGCCAATCTGCACGCCCGCATAGGCGCTGCGTTCCGAGCCGCATGCAACCCAGCTTGCCACGAATGCTCCAGCGAACACCAACACCATCAGGGAGCCGATTGATGTCATGTGGGGCATGAAAACAAGAATGGAAAAAATCCCCATCGCGGCCCCCACCAGGCAGCCCACGATCCGGAGAACCAGCTTGTGCACGGTTTCACCGGTCGACCCCAACGCCGCCACATAGCAGGTGACCATGGCGGTATGGATATCCTGCCAACCCAATGCTGTGTAGGTTATGTAGGCAATCAGCGCAGCCAGCGTGGTTTTCAGGGCAAACCGCTGATAAACCGGATTACTGAGGGCATCCGCGTGAAAAAAACCGGCAGGCGGGTCGGGTAAAGAAGCACGATCGTCGGGTACGGGTATTGCCGCGGGCGCAACGGTCGTCAACAACGCAGCGTAACTGCGCGTGGCGGTATCTTTCAGGCGTTGCCAATCGCGGCCAGACACAAGATGGAACAGCTTGATGAACCGAAGGTAACTTTCTGCTGTGGTATTGCCCTGACGCAACAGGAACCAGGCTGACTGCATGGGCCGACGCCCTGCTTGCACCCTGGCCGCAACACGCAAACGTTGCGCCAGAAGCTTTTTCAACAGACGGGGAACTGAACGTCCGAAAACCGCCGTACACACCAGAATCAGGCCCATGGGAATCAAGGCCATGAGCCAGGCATACAAAAGCGCCCGAGTGGCCAGTTCGCCGACAGGAACCGAACCCAGCAGAGTCATCACGAACGCAATGACCAGAGCCAGAATACTGCCCGCAGGCCCCAGTTTTGAAGCAGCGCCCAGAAACAGGAACAGAAAAGAGCCGGCCGCAATGATCACTAGCCGCCACATCGGAATATCGATGGAAAGCCGGACAAGAACGACCAGCAGTCCCACCACCAAAGACACCAGCACACAGATACCCAGGGCCATCAAGGTGGTTTCTGCCGGGTCGGGCTTCATGACAAACAACACCAGATAGCAGGCAATCGCTACCAAGGGTAACTGCCAGACCATGAAAACCAGGGCTGTAAGGCTGCACACCAGGGCCATGCGCCAGGCCGTGGCAAGGCGCCCGTCGAACGGTGCGACTTCTTCAGCAATCAGCCGGATCAGGTTTGCGGGCATCACGTCGTGAGACACAAGCTAGGCATTGCCGTCATGGGCAATCGGTACCTGCACGTACCACGACCGATGCCGAAGCACCCGCACGCATCAAATCGGGCGGTGGATTCTCGAGCAGAATACGGACAGGAAAACGCTGGGCGACTCTGACCCAGTTCAAAGATTTCTGCACGTAAGGCAACGCGCGTGGCAAGGCCACCAGGTCTTCGGACAATACGCCCCAACCGATGCTTTCCACCCTGCCCTGCATTTCGCGGTCTGGCTGTGCCATGGCAAATGCCTGTGCACACTGGCCCACGCGCAGATCGGTCAGTTCGGTCTCACGGAACAAAGCAGTGGCATACCAGCGACGTGTATCGATCAACGTGAATACCGGTTGATCTGGCGCCATGTATTCACCGGTTGCCACCCGTAAACCCACCACAAGGCCCTGATGGGGGGCACGAACTTCCGTATCGCGCAAGGCTTTTCGGGCAAGGGCCACAGCAACTTCGGCAACCTCGAGCGCCGCCTGGGCCGCCTCAAGTTCGCCAACCAGAGCGCGAGCGGCTTCCGACTGCGACAGCGCCTGGTTCAGGCTGACCTGGGCATCACGCCGTGCCGTACGAGCTGTGTCGAGCTCTTGCCGAGTGACATAGCCCTTGCGAGCCAGAGGCTCAAGTCGTTCGACCGTTGAACTGGCCAACGCCAGATTGGCGCGCGCCCGCTCGATTTGTTCGTTGGCAATGTCGGCATTGGCTGTTTCAGCACGAATCTGCCGTTCACGGGTTGAAAGCGCTGCCCGGGCAACGGCCAGTTCGGCCTCGGCCTGCTGCACCCTGAGCTCATACGCTTCAGGATCAAGGCGAAAAAGCAGGTCATTCTGGGCTACACGGTCGCCCTCGCGCACAGCAAGCTCGACCATACGACCCGGCACTGGCGAACTGACATGAACGACATCCGCCTGCAACACAGCCTCTTCCGACACCAGATTACGGTCAAGGTGGCGCCACCACGCCACCACCACCAGTAACGTGACCCCAATGATCAGGGCAGCAAAAAGCGAACCTGCCTTTCGATCAGCCATTGCGGTCAGCGTGGAGAAAAAACATAGGAAAAACCCAGGGTGAACAGCAGGCCGATGCACACATACACCAGCAAACGCAGAGGTAAAACGTCGTCAAGACCAGCACGAATCAACAACCAACGCAGCACGAGCGTGAACGGAATGGCCAGGGCAGCACCCACCAGCCACGATGGAAAATAAGACCCCATCAAGAAAAATTCGGGTGCACGCATCAGAGCTGCTCTTTGTAAATACGGCCGTCCTTCATGATCAGTTTCAAGTTGTTATCGGGATCAGCAAGAAAATCAAGATTGACGGACGGATCGCCATCGGCGATGAGAATGTCGGCCAATGCACCGGGCTTGATGACGCCGAGTTCGCCCCGGTACGGACTGCGTTCCCCGGCCAAGCCCAGTAACTGGCCATTGTTGGCCGTTGCCACCTGCAAAAGCTTTTCAGGCGCATAGAAACGTGTGAGCTTGGCCAGTTGACGGCCCTGCGTGCCCACATTCTGGGGGGTGAACAGAATGTCGGTACCCCAGGCCGTCTTGATCTTGAGATCGATGGCCATTTGATAGGCACGGACTGTACCCTCGGCCACTTCCTGTTGTTTGGCTTTGCCGCCTGGGTCAACCTTGATGTTGGCATCTTCATCGGCCAGAAAAGGCTGCAGGCTCCACCAAACCCCTTGATCAGCCATCAATTGGGCCGCCTGCTTGTCGGCCAGTTGACCATGTTCGATGGACTGCACACCGGCGCGCACGGCGCGTTCAATACCCTTCGAGGTATAGACATGCACCATGACATACGTACCCCAGTCAGTGGCAGCGTCAACGGCAGCACGTAACTCAGCGGCGGTGTACTGTGTGGTGTCAATGGGATCGTAATGCGAGGTGACGCCCCCGCCTGCCATGAGCTTGATCTGGCTGGCCCCCAGCATGAGTTGCTCGCGCACACGGCGCAGCACCTCGGCAGGACCATCGGCAATCATGGCCGCTCCCATACGTTCAGCATGGCTCAAAGGATCGGCTGATCCGCGGGGCACTTCACTGCGCATCCGAAAATCGCCATGACCGGATGTCTGGGAAATCATGGCGCCCGAAGGAAAAATACGTGGACCGACAACGATACCTTCATCGATGGCACGCTTGAGGGCAAAACTGGGCCCCCCCGCATCACGCACACTGGTGAAGCCACGCAACAGGGTACGCTCGGCTTCCCGGGCAGCCACCAGATAAATATAACCAACGTCGGCAGTCATGGCGGCCATTTCAGTCAGACCACAAAACATGGAGTGCCAGTGGGCATCAATCAGGCCCGGCATGGCCAAACGCCCACCACAATCAATGATGCGCGCACCCTCAATGGGTTCACCTACCCCCGGCAAGGCGCTGACACGATTACCCTCGACCAGGATGTTCACCCCTTGACGCACCGTACCGCTCAGACCATCGAATAGTCGCAGGTTGGTCAACAAGACGGGCTGATCGGGTGGCGCGGGTTGTTGTGCTATGGCCTTGCTGGTTTTGAAACCGATGAACGGCACCGTCAGTGCCGCAGCCCCACCCAGAAACATGCGTCGGGAAATGGAGGCCATGACACGCTCATGCAGTACCGAAGCAGCCACGCCACCACACGCGCAGGCAGCCTGCATTTTCTGACCAAGATAGCCACTGCCGGAAGCACGCAAAACACCCGCTCCGGGATTCAAGGACGACTGACTGAACGCAGCCGATGAAAACAAAGAGGATGACGTACGCATGCACAACTCCGGAAGTGAGGCAAAAAAACGGGCAACCGCTCAGAATTGTTCTGGATTTTAGCCTCTAGCTTGTTCAATACGGCACAGAACACCGGGCAGTAACAATTTAACAACCTGTAAAAACGACAGCCTCAAGCCATTAAATTACGGCCTCAAGCCATTGCGCAGATCAGCGGCAATCTGCTCAAGCACGGGTGGCAGCGTTTTGACACTGGAAATTACGTAATGCGCACCGGCATCACGCAGTTTTTTTTCAGCACGTGCAACACGCGCCTGCACGTCTTTTTCGGAAAGTGATGCACATTCCTGCTCGGACAATCCGACCTCATTACCGCTCAGGGTCAGTCCAACACACCACATACCCGCAGTACGGCCTTCCTGAATACCTGGCACCGTATCGTCAACCTTCACGCAAGCGCGAACATCGGTAATACCCAGGGCCAGCACGTTGGCCAGCGCCATGAATGGCCCGGGACGCCCCCCTGCCGGCAGCTCATCACCGGCTACCACGCAGTCCGGCGCAATACCAGCCGCCGCTGCCTGGGGTAACAGTTTGTCCAACACTTCACGTGGATACCCCGAACACGAGCCGATTTTCAGGCCCTGCCCGCGCAACCACGCCAGCAGATCGACTGCACCGTCTATGGGGGCAGAATACTGCCCGACCTTGGCGATCTGCAGTGGCATGAAACGCGCATACAGCGCATCAACATCGTCTTCGCCAGGCGCTTTACCAAAACGTGCGTGCCACTGTGGAAGAACCTCCGGATGCTGCAACAGCGCCTGAATGTGCCGGCGCTTGGACAAACCCATGGGACCACGGGCCTGCTCCAGGCTGATTTTCACGCCGAAACTCGCAAAAGCTTCAACAAAAATCTGGGTGGGGGCCTGCGAATCGAAATCAACCAAGGTACCTGCCCAGTCAAAAATGACTGCCTGCAAAGGCGTAAGTACGGTTGTCTGCGAATAGGTTACGGAAATGTCCATGGATCGTTTTGAACTGGTTTGAGTCATTTGAATCTTCATGAAAGCGATGGTTCACTGTTGATACGCATCACGTGGGTGTCAGACCGGCAATGGCACGGCCCGAATGAAATTGCGGCCACGAGGCCCTTGAGCGGCTGCCTGAGCCATCGCATCCCATTGATCATCCGCAAACTGAACGAGCAGGCAATGCCATGCGCCACGCCAAAACGCAGCGTGATGGGCAGGGTCCGTTTGTCATGAACACCCGCCAGGAAATAGTCCAGGCCATTCAAGACTTCAATAGCGGGCATTTCGGAACGCTGGGAAATGCCCAGATTCCTTCTTGACAAGAATACTGTCGTATATACTGCATCGCAGCATCCAATAAACAGCAAGGAGATACACGCATGATGATTTCGACCGTAGGCATCGTTGGTGCCGGTACCATGGGAAATGGCATTGCACAAAGCTGTGCAGCTTCCGGCATTGATGTTGTGATGGTGGATATATCCCAGACAGCCGTTGACAAGGGCCTGTCAACCATCGCCAGCAGCCTTGATCGTCTGCTTAAAAAGGGCAAGATCAGTGAAGATGACAAAGCAGACACATTGTCACGAATCAAAGGATCAACCAATTACGCAGATCTTGAATCGGCCGACTTGGTCATTGAAGCGGCCACTGAAAATCATGAACTCAAGGTCAAAATCCTGCAGCAACTCGACACACTGCTTGATCCAAACATTCTGATCGCCACCAACACTTCATCGATTTCCATTACCCAGCTTGCGGCTGCAACACAACGAGCCGATAAATTCATTGGTATGCACTTCTTCAACCCAGTGCCCATGATGTCACTGGTGGAAATCATTGTTGGTCTGCAAACTGCCGATAGCACACATGCTGCTGTCAAATCATTGGCCGAACGCTTGGGCAAAACACCAATCACAGTCAAAAATGCACCAGGATTTGTGGTCAACCGTATTCTGGTACCCATGATCAACGAAGCTTTTTTTGTGCTTGCAGAGGGCCTGGCATCTGCAGAAGATATTGACGCGGGCATGAAACTGGGTTGCAACCACCCCATCGGCCCTCTGGCTCTCGCTGACATGGTTGGTCTGGACGTTTGCCTGGCCGTCATGGAGGTTTATCTGAAAGAGTTTGGCGATAGCAAGTACCGTCCATGCCCGTTACTCAAGGAAATGGTTGCTGCCGGGCGTTTAGGCAGGAAGACAGGTCAGGGTGTGTACAGTTACTGATTCAACTGACTGGAACTGACCCAAAAACCAATCGCTTCTTCGCGCCTTGCACGTATGGGCGCGATGTTTCTAGGCAGTTTGTTGGCGATCTGCAGATAAGAGGTTCATTAAAGAAGCCGAGATGTTATCTGTTTACCAACCTGCATAAGAGGCCTTCTTGGAGGCGCCCCTGCCACACCAGCCGGCATGCGGGTTCGCACCGGGCGGGTTGAACGGCTTACGGTTATGCGATAAACCGGGCCGGTTCAGTTCCTGGCAGAAGGCAGGCTTTTTCCCCCGCTCCGAATCAGACAAAATTGAAGAATTCCTTAACGCACCTGTGTTCCGGCCGGCGTGCGCCGATGCTGGACGCACAAAGCAAAAACCCCGCACAGGTTATGTGCGGGGTTTTTCAGATAAGAGCCTGACGATGTCCTACTTTC
>JAAYGT010000049.1 GCA_012727555.1 Alcaligenaceae bacterium
TCTGTGCCGATCACGTGGCGCGTGCGTCTGCCGTAGCCTTGCAGGGCCTGGAAGCCTCAGCTGGCCCTGTTCAGCGCCAAAAGGTGCCCACCGGCGCATCCCAGGAATAGCGGTGGGCGATCTGCGCCTGCAGCAGTTCGGCGCAGGCCAGGGCATCGGTCAGTGCATCGTGGGGCCGGTAGTGCGGCAGGCCGAAACGCGACCGGCTGTCGGCCAGCCGTATGGATACCCTGGGCGGTGTTTTACGCCCAAACAGCCGCGCCCAGAAACCCGGTGGTTTTGGACGGTACCGGCGCGCTTCAAGCTCCATGGTGTCAATCACGGGAAAATCGATGCCTTCACCAATGCGCGGCAGCAACCCGCCATTCAGAAACTGGCGCTCGATAGTGCGGTAATGCACCACGACTACATGCCCGGCCAGTGTTTCCAGAATATCGCCCAGTACGTCGTTCAGATCGGGGGCGTTGGCAATGTGTGAATGGGTAATGCCGTGAATCGTGATCGATTCATCTGACAGATCGACCCGTGGCTTGAGCAGCCAATGACGTGAAGCACTGGTTTCAATGACTTCGCCGCGCAGCGGTACCGTACCAATGCTGACGATGCCGTCACGTACGGGATCCAGCCCGGTGGTTTCAATGTCGAGCGCCATCAGGGGGGTAGCACGCAAAGGTGTGTCGGCGGCTGGAATGCCGGCGGCATAAAACGCCTTCAGGCGAGGGTCTTGTGCGGTTTCAGCACAGCGCAGGTAGTGCGCCGGCCAGTCGCGTAGGCGCGATCCCGTATCGGTGTTTTTTTTCAGAAGGCCGGCATGAAACATTGAGGTACCTGTTCGTGGGGCCGATCAGTTGGCGCGACCGGGTTGGTAGCGGAATTTGAGGTATTTCTGGGCATTTGACAGCACCAGAAAGGCATCGCGCAGACTCTTGCGGTCGAAGTCGGACAGTTTTTCCGGTTCCACACTGTTGCCGGACTCCAGCCCCGCAGCGACATCGTGAGCCTGGGTGCGTATGCGAACCGAGGCAATGAATTCCAGCGCATCGTGCAGGTCTTGCCCGCGTCCGGGGGGCAAAATACCGGCTTCAATAATGTCGCGAATACGCTCGAACGAGTTCACCGCCTGTGACCCGATGGCCAGTGCGTGCACACGGATCAGGTCAGTCAGGGGGGCTGTGCCACGTCGTTTCAGGTTGATGGCGCGACTGTGCCGGCCATCCGATTCCACCACGAAGTCTTTGAAAAAGCCAAGGGGCGGTGTGCGCAGCAGGGCATTGCGTGCCATGCTGGCCAGAAAACGTGAATTGCCACGTGCCTTGCGGGCGATCAGTGCACGCAAGGCATCGACCCATTCTGTTCGCCCGTGTACGCCGTCCAGGTCGAAGAAAATGCTGGCGTTCAGCAGTGTTTGTGCCGTGGGTTGTTCGATCCAGCCGGTGAAGTAACCTTGCCATGTTTTCAGGGGCTGACGCCATTGCGGGTTCGTGGCCATGATGCCGCCCGTGCAATAGGTGTAACCGCAGCGCGCCAGCCCATCGGACACAAACCGGGCCAGTTCGGCAAAATAGGTATCGTGCTTGCCGGGATCGAAACTGTTGTGCAGGATCAGTGCGTTATCCTGATCGGTGACGATGGACTGTTCCTGCCGGGCCATGGAACCCATGGCCACGAAACAATAGGGTATGGGGGCAGGGCCCAGAGCTTCTTCGGCCAATTCCAGCAGGCGTTGTTTGAAGCTGCGCCCGATCAGGGCCATGGCGCCCCCGATGATACGTGCACTGGTTTCTTCATTCACCATGCGCACAAAGCTGGCCTGTACATCGGCACCCAGGGCGGCCAGATCGTCGACACAGTTCTGCCGCAAAATGGTACTGACCACGAACAGGCTGTTGCGCGATTCATGGCGAATGATGTCGGAAAGCGCAATGACACCAGCGGGTATGCCCTGATTCAGCACGGGCAGGTGGTGTACGTTATGGCGCAGCATTTTGAGCATGGCTTCAAAAACCAGCTGATGACTTTCAACCCAGACCAGGTCGCGTGTCATGATCTCGCGCACCGGCGTGTCGTAATCAAGCCGTTGGGCTACCACGCGGGAGCGCATGTCGCGGTCAGTCAGAATGCCGGCCAGGGGGCAGTCCGATTCCGGGTCAGGGGTGTCGTGCAAGATCAGCAGCGACGACACCCCGGCCTCGTTCATGTGCGCTGCCGCTGCATGTAGCGGGGCGGATTCCGGCAGGGTGACGGCTGTCCGCTTGAGCAGTGATTCTACCGTGGTGGACAGCAGATGATTGGCGTCTTCGCGTCGTGAAACCACAGTACGCAGACGGGTGCGGTCTTCGACTTCGATCTGGTCGGCAAAGGCCTCGCAGGTTTCGAAAAGCCGGGTGAACACCGCTTCAGGAATCATGTAAAGCAGGGTGTCTTCCCGCGCCGTTGCTGGAAAACGCACCTTCTTGCGGTGCAGCAGGCCGAACTCCCCGAAATGCCCGCCTTCCTGCAGGCGGTTGTACAACGTACCATCGCGACGATAGACCTCGACGCCGCCGCTGCGCACGATATGCCAGTGGGTGGCGTCTTCGCCAAATGCAATGATCGGGGTGCCTGCTTTGTAATAGCGAACATCCACGGCTTGCACGGCAATGTGCAGTGCCTCGTCGGGCAGATCGGCAAACGGCGGATGCCGTTTCAGGAAGTCGAGAATTTCCAGTTGTTCAGCCTGCATGGGGGTGTCCGTTTTTACGATGAACCAACCGTGCAATGGCTCGATAACGGCCATTGCACGGTTGGTCAGGAGGTCTGCACGGTGAGCCGGGGGGCTGCGGGCAGGGACGGGATCAGGTGAGTGGCCTGGACACCTGGCATGCCCTTGGCCGGATCAGCCCTTGCGGGGTTCGGACGCCAGACCTTTGATCACTGCCACCGTGGCCACCAGCAACACAATGGTGAACGGGAAACCGGTGGAGACCGCCATGGCCTGCAACGACACCAGACCGCCGCCCAGCAGCAGTGCAATGGCCACCAGACCTTCGAAGGTACACCAGAATACACGTTGGGGGGTGGGTGCATCGACCTTGCCACCGGCGGAGATGACATCGATCACCAGTGAGCCTGAGTCAGACGAGGTGACGAAAAAAACCACAACCAGGATGATGGCGATGAATGACGTGATCTGGGCCAGCGGCAGGGCTTCAAGCATGGCAAAGATCTGCAGGGGTAGATCGGCATCGGCTGCCGCGCGGTAGCCGTCGTTGACCACCTGAAGAATGGCCGTTTGGCCGAAGACGGTCATCCAGAGCACGCAGGCCAGCGAGGGCACCAGCAGCACTGAAATGATGAACTCACGCACACTGCGGCCGCGCGACACACGTGCGATGAACATACCCACAAAAGGCGACCAGGAGATCCACCAGGCCCAGTAGAAGGCTGTCCAGCCCTGCGAGTAATTGGCGTCATCGCGGCCGAACGGCATGGACAGTGCAGGCAGATACTGCAGATACGCCCCCAGATTCGAAAAGAAGCCGGTGATCAGGGCCAGTGTAGGGCCGACCAGTAATACAAACACCAGCAACAGCAGCGCCAGTGCCATGTTGATTTCGGACAGGCGCTTGACCCCGGCATCGAGACCGGCCAGCACCGAAACCAGTGCAATTGCCGTGATCCCGATGACCAAGACGATCTGGGTGGTCTCACCCATGGAAATACCGAATAAATGGTTCAGGCCGGCGGCGGCTTGCGAGGCACCGAACCCAAGCGATGTGGCCAGCCCGAACATGGTGGACAGCACCGCGAGAATATCGATGACGTGACCTGGCCAGCCCCACACCCGTTCACCCAGCAAAGGGTAGAACACGGAGCGTATGGTGAGCGGCAGGCCTTTATTGAACGAAAACAGGGCCAGCCCCAAAGCCAGAATGGCATAGATAGCCCAAGGGTGCAGGGCCCAGTGGTAAATGGTGGCGGCCATGCCCAGGCGTTGCGCTTCCAGGGCATTGCCGGCAGCGGCGCCTAGTGGTGCCCAGTCGGTGCGCACCCCGTTTTCCAGCGTGGTGCCGCCCATGGCCGTACCGAAGTGGGCCAGGGGTTCGGAGACCCCGTAGAACATCAGGCCAATGCCCATGCCTGCGGCAAACAACATGGAAAACCAGGCCGTGTAGGAATAGTCGGGTTTGGCTTCGGTACCCCCCAGCCGGACTTTGCCCAAAGGCGAAATGGCCAGCCCCAGGCAAACCAGCACGAAGATGTTGCCGGCACTGATGAAGAACCAGTCAAGATTGGCCGTGAGCCAATTGCGCAGGCCGCTGAACAGCGGAGCGACCTGATTCTGGAATGCCAGCGTGAGCACCACAAAGGCCACCACGGCCAGTCCGGAGATCATGAAGACGCGGTTATGGATATCGAGGCCAAAGGGCCCCACATTGACAACGATGTTGTCCTGACCGACCTTGTAGTCTGTGTCGATCGGATTGACGGCTCCGTCGGGAACCATGGGATCACGATTTGTGGTCATGAGCTCTTCCTTTCGTTTGCGGGGTGCAGGCCATTGTTGTTTGACTCAGTTGCTGCCAGGAGCGGGTGAAACCCTGGCATGACGTGACTGGGCACCCCTTAACCCTTCTTTTAGGGTAACACGGTGGTTTTTGATCTGTTTTCTGCTGTAACCCGGCTATGTAACATCATTCAGAAAAACCGCCCGGGTGCACGGGGCGGTATTTCCGTCATGCGTTGCTCCCACTGGGCCAGCGGCAAGGGGGGATCCTGCTGCACAATGCGTTGCAGCACCCGGTTCAGTTCTGATGTGCCCCGGTTTGTAGGCCAGTATTCCGGCGTGATGGTTTGCCAGTTGCCATCAGGCCCGGTGCGCCGTGCGATCAGGAAACGGAAAGAATAGTAGCCTGTGGCCAGCCCCATGCGCAGATCACTGACCACCAGTTGCCCCTGAATTTCGTCGTAGCGCAGCCAGTTGCCGCTGAACCATTGCAAGCCATCAAGCTGGGGCAGGGGGGGTATTTCCCTGGCCAGATGGCTGTTCAGGGGCAGGCGAATGAATTCGGCCGGTCGCGTGTCGAGCACACTATGGATTGCTTCAATGTAGTGGTCATCAGGCGTGCGTGCGACCACACGCCACAGCAGAATGTTAAAGGGTTGGGGTGTGGAAAAGACGGCATCGACCTGAATGCCTTGATTGGCCAGCGCCTGAACAACGCGCTGTTCTGTCAAGTTCTTGAGCCCCAGCGAGGCGGCCGCATAAATGCAGCACCAGGCCAAGGTTACTTTAAGTGCTCCCAGTGTGCGTGGCCCGAAACCGGCTAGCAGGCCGGCCAGCACAGCCAGCAAAAGTGGCACCGTAAAAAACGGGTCGATGATGAACAGACTAGCCCAACTGGCGGGTATGGGCTTGAGCGGCCACACCAGTTGGGTGCCATAACTGGTCAGGGCGTCAAGAATGGGGTGTGTGATCA
>JAAYGT010000050.1 GCA_012727555.1 Alcaligenaceae bacterium
CCACCGGATCGACCGCGCGAGTTCTGGACCCGCCCTGGTCAGGACGGCAACGGCGGGAAGCCCGCAGGGCCGTGCGATGCACCTGGCGCGGCTCTGTGCCCTGACAGAACCGTCAAAGACTACCCACACCCTTTCCACGAAGACTCATCACAGCAGGAAAACACTCGCCACACAAGCACAAGCACACCCCCGACACCCCACTACTCCATGAACACCGCAAACTGATCCACCGGCAGGCGTGTCGCCCGGAAAGTATTGGCAATTTCACCCGGATCCTCAAAACCCAGCGCAATGTCGCACATTAGCACCCGATCATCGGGAATTCCCAGCAAGGGCTTGACCACCGCCGCATAATTGCTGATAGCCGCCTGCGGACACGTATGCAGGCCGAAAGCGCGTGCAGCCACCATAACGTTCTGCAAAAACATACCGTAATCAAGCCAGCTGCCCACCGGCATGTCGCGGTCAATTGAAAACACCAGCACCACCGGCGCATCGAAAAACGTGTAATTGCGCCCATGCTGCGCCGCCATGGCCTCGCGATCGGCTTTGCCAATGCCCAGTGTCTGGTACAGGCCCCAGCCGTTCTCACGGCGACGGTCAATGTAGGGCGCACGCCATTCCGTCGGGTAATACTGAAATTCGCGTGTAGCGCTTTCCCCCCGCGCATGGGCCTGCGACAGCGCAGCCACCAGTTGCTCAAGGGTTTTCCCTGTCACCACATGCACATGCCAGGGTTGTATATTGCTGCCACTGGGCGCGGTTCCAGCCACTTCCAGCAAGCGTTGCAGTGTTTCACGCGGCACCGGGCGCGGCAGGAAACCTCGCACACTGCGCCGGCTGGCAATAGCCTGCAACACCGTTTCGCAGGCATCGACCGGACACGCTGGATGCCCCTGCCCGGCTGCGGCAACACCGCTTACGGAAAAATCTGAACCACAATCTGGAGACTGCATGTACCCCCCCTTTGAAATATAGGGCAAAACCTGCAGTCTACCCGCGCACCCCCTGGAAAGAAAAGTGCTTGCGGCAATCGATTGCGAACAGAACGCCCGTACCGAACTGCACGCCAACCGCCAAGGCCATGGGCACTGGCACTGGCACTGGCACTGGCACTGGCACGCCATGATGATCACCCTGTTTCACGACAAAACACACGCACACCTCACAAACAGGCCCAACATGATCATGTCATGAAGGTATGGCAAGGTATCATGGCGCATCAACAACAAGGACACTCCGACATGACCCAACCCGACTCCTCCCGCCCCTCTCCCGCTCCGCTCGACCCGCTGCCCAAAGTGTGGGACGAAAACACCCGCATCGGCGACATGCTCAAAGGCAAGCGCGGGCTGGTCGTGGGCGTAGCGAACGAAAACAGCATCGCATTCGGCTGCGCCGCCAAACTCAAGGCGTTCGGGGCCGACATCGCGCTCACGTACCTGAACGACAAGGCCAAACCCTACGTCGAACCGCTGGCACAACAACTGGATTCCGACCTGCTGCTGCCCCTGGACGTCTCCCAACCGGGCGCCATCGCCTCGGTGTTCAACACCATTGAAGAGCGCTGGGGCACACTGGACTTCGTGATCCACTCCATCGCCTTTGCCCCCCGCGACGACCTGCACGCCCGCATCACCGACTGCTCACGCGAAGGCTTTCTGCAAGCAATGCAGATTTCCTGCCATTCCTTCATTGAAATGGCGCATCATGCCGAACGCCTGATGAAAAACGGCGGCACCCTGATCACCATGAGCTATTACGGGGCCGACAAAGTGGTGAACAACTACAACCTGATGGGGCCCGTGAAAGCCGCCCTTGAATCATCCGTGCGCTACATGGCCAACGAACTGGGTGAAAAGAATATCCGTGTCTTTGCCGTTTCACCCGGGCCGCTGCGCACCCGCGCGGCCTCGGGCATTGGCCACTTCGATGAACTGATCGACATGGCCGTAACCCGTTCACCTGGAAAGCGCCTGGTCGATATTGCCGAAGTGGGTCGCGTCGCGGCCTTGCTGGTCAGTGGCGCCACGTCCGGCATGACAGGCGACGTCATCTACATTGATGCCGGCCTGCACATCATGGCCTGACCTGGCCACACCCCCCTTCCGGCGCCCGGTGTCACCCGATGCGCCCCACCATCAACACGCTTTCGAACACACACTATGGCATTGAAACCTTGTCTGCAGGCCCTGGAACTGGCCGAAAAAATCCCCTCGGGCGCCAGCCTGCTGGTGGGCGGCTTCATGGGGGTGGGCACACCCAACCGCCTGGTCGATGCATTGCTCACACTGGGCACCCGCGACCTGACCATTTACTGCAACGACACCGGCAAACCGGGCCCCATCGGCATTGCGCCACTGGTGCGCAACGGGCAAGTCAAGCGCGTCGTCACATCACACATCGGCACCAACCCCGACACCCAGCAGCGCATGATCGAAGGCTCCCTGCAGGTGGACCTGGTACCCCAGGGCACCCTGATCGAGCGCATTCGTGCCGGAGGTGCCGGACTGGGGGGTGTACTGACCCGCACCGGCCTGGGCACCGTGGTGGCCGAAGGCAAACAGACACTGGACATCGATGGCGAAACCTGGCTGCTTGAACGCCCCATCCGGGCCGATTTCGCCCTGATCGGGTGCTACCGGGCCGACTACCTGGGCAACCTGGAATACAGCCTGACCTCCATGAACTTCAACCCGCTGCTGGCCCTGGCGGCCGACACCGTCATCGCCGAACCTGAAATCATCGTTCCGGTCGGTGTCATTTCACCCGACATCGTGCGCACGCCGGCCCCGCTGGTCGATTTCCTGGTGGCCCGCCACCATCCCATCAACCCCACGCACGCCAACCCCTGATCACGGAGCACCCACGCCATGTTATCGGCTACTGAAATCATTCAAAAACGTATCGCTCAGGAAATCAGACCCGGCATGCTGGTGAACCTGGGCATCGGCATTCCCACCGGCGTCACCCGCTACGTCACCGCCGACGGGGTGCTGTTCCAGTCGGAAAACGGCCTGATCGGCACCGGAGCCCCCGTGCCCGAGGGCATGGAAGACACGCACCTGGTCGATGCCGGGGGCGGCTTTGTGTCCGCCGTACCCGGAGCAGCCTCGATCGACTCGGCCATGTCGTTCGCCCTGATCCGGGGCGGGCACCTTGACATGACCGTGCTGGGCGGCATGCAGGTCGATGAACAGGGACACCTGGCCAACTGGATGATCCCCGGCCAGAAAGTGGCCGGCATGGGCGGCGCCATGGATCTGGTCTCCGGTGCCCGGCGCGTTGTGGTAGCCATGAAACATGTGGCCGGCGGCCAGCCCAAACTGGTGAAACGCTGCAGCCTGCCCCTGACCTCGGTACGCCGTGTCAGCCTGATCGTCACGGACCTGGCCGTGATTGAACCGACCGACGACGGCCTGGTGCTGCGGGAACGGGCACCGGGCGTCAGCGTCGAGGCCATTTTGCAACAGACCGAAGCCGCGCTGGTGGTGCCTGCCAACGTACCTGAAATGCACTTGGGCTGATCATGACACACGCCGCCACACCATCGCGCTCGGGCCCCTGGCTGATCACACTGGCCGCCCTGGGCGTGGTGTTCGGCGACATTGGCACCAGCCCGCTGTATGCCTTCAAACTGGTTTTCGTGAATGATCTGCACGCCCTGCCGTTGTCCCATGACAATGTGCTGGGCGTGCTGTCCCTGTTTTTCTGGTCACTGCTCATGGTCGTGACCGTGAAGTACGTGTTTTTCATCATGCGCGTCAGCAACAATGGCGAAGGCGGGCTGATTGCCCTGCTCGCCCTGTTGCTGGAAAAGCTGCCGCCCGGTTCCCGATGGCCGCTCGTCCTGACCCCACTGGGGCTGCTGGGTGCGGCTTTTTTCTATGGCGACGGCCTGATCACCCCCGCCATTTCCGTGTTGTCCGCCGTGGAAGGGCTGGAACTGATTTCACCCCACCTGGCCGATTGGGTGATCCCGGTGGCGCTGGCGATTCTGGTGGTGCTGTTTCTGGTTCAGTCACAGGGCACCAGCCGTATCGGTTTCCTGTTCGGGCCCATCATGCTGGTCTGGTTCCTGCTGCTGGCGGTGCTGGGTCTGGTGCACATTGCCCAGGAGCCCGCCGTGCTGAAGGCCCTGAACCCGCTGGTGGCCGTCGCCTTTGCCGCCGAACACGGCGCCCTCAGTTTTTTTGCACTGGGCAGCGTGGTGCTGTGCATCACGGGGGCTGAAGCCCTGTATGCCGACATGGGCCATTTTGGTCGCCCACCCATCCAGCGCGCCTGGCTGTATGCGGTATTTCCCGCGCTGGTACTGAATTATTTCGGGCAAGGCGCCCTGGTGCTGCATACGCCGTCAGCCATCCAGAACCCCTTCTTCCTGATGGCCCCCGACTGGGGCCTGCACACCTTGGTGGTACTGTCCACGGTCGCCACCGTCATTGCGTCGCAGGCTGTCATTTCAGGCACCTTTTCCGTTACCCAGCAACTGATTCACCTGCGTTACCTGCCACGCATGACCCTGCGCTACACCTCCACCGAAAGCGCCGGCCAGATCTACATCCCCGCCGTGAACTGGACACTGCTGTTCCTGATCATTCTGGTGGTCATTACGTTCAAATCATCCGATGCGCTGGGCACCGCCTACGGCATCGCCGTAACCGGCACCATGCTGATCACCGACATTTTTGCCATTGCAGTGGCCGTAACCCTCTGGCGCTGGAGCATGGCCCGGGCACTGCTGGGCGCGGCCGGCTTTCTGCTGATCGACAGCATCTTTTTTTCGGCCAACGCCCTGAAACTGTTTGACGGGGGCTGGTTCCCCGTGGCCCTCAGCGTGCTGATGCTGATCATTCTGGGTACCTGGCGACGCGGCACGCAACGGCTTGCCATGCTGGAAAGCGGGCAAAGCGCGCCCCTGACGGCCTTCATGACCCAGGTGATTCAGGCTGACCGGCCCCGCATGCCCGGCTGGGGCGTGTATCTGGTCAGCAATCCGCAGCAAACCCCGGCGTCACTGCAACTGACCTGGAACCACTTCCAGAGCGTGCACGAACATGTGGCTCTGCTGCACATCGTGATCACGGGCGGGCCCTACGCAACGGCGCAAGAACGCATGCAGATCGAGCGCTTCGGCCATGGTTTCAGCCTGACCACACTGCGTTATGGCTACAAGGAAGATATCGACATTCCCGCCGTGATCAGCAACCTGCTGAGCCCCCAGCAGCAGGCGCACCTGCAAACAGCCACGTTTTTTCTGGCGCGCGGCTCGCTGAGCCTTTCACCCGACCCCTGCATGCCGCAGTGGCAGAAAAAACTGTTCATGGCCATGTACCGCAATGCCAGCCCGGCCTTCAAGGCATTCAGGATGCCGGCCAACCAAGTAGTGGAACTGAGCGCCCAGGTGGCCCTTTAAGACAGGCTGCACCCGACACTCAGCGCTTCTGGAACAGTTGCACAATGAGCATGCCGGCGATCATGGCAACCACGAAAATGGCGGCCTGCACATGGCCTGCACCCACCGACATAATGGCTGGCCCCGGGCAAAACCCGGCCAGCCCCCAACCCACGCCGAACACCAGGCTGCCTGCCACCAGACGCGTATCCAGATCGCGTGATGTGGGCAGTTTCATGGCATCACCAAAAAAAGCCTGCGACCGGGTGCGCGCAATGCGAAACGCCACAAACGCCACAAGTACCGCACCGCCCATGACAAAGGCCAGGGAAGGATCCCAGGCACCGGCCAGATCAAGAAAGGCAATGACCTTGCCCGGATTACCCATGCCGGACAGAATCAGGCCCAGACCAAACAACAGGCCGATAAGAAATTCGGAAAAACGTTTCATTTCAGTGTCCTTGATGAATCAGGCAAGCAGGTGACGCACCACGAACACCGTGGCAAACCCGGAGCCCATGAAGGCCAGGGTGGCTACCAGCGAACGGGGAGACAGACGTGCAAGCCCGCACACGCCGTGGCCGCTGGTGCACCCCGAACCCAGGCGCGTGCCCACCCCCACCAGCAGGCCCGCAACAACCAGCGTGGCAAAGTCGGCATCAATACGGGCTTCAGGCAGAGCGCCCACCAACGACCACAGCACGGGCGCCGTCAGTACGCCGATCAGAAAGGCAAAACGCCAGACCGTATCGCCGGGCACCGGGTGCAGTACGCCCCCCAGAATGCCGCTGATGCCCATGACACGGCCGTGCAAAAGAATGAACAGGGCGGCGGCCAGCCCGATAAGTACACCACCAGCCAATGAGGCCCAGGGCGTGAAATTGACCCAGTCGATCATGAGGATTCCTTGGAAGAGTCAGGACAAAATTGCGAATAGAGAACCTGCATTACGGCCAGCGCCTGGCTGCTGGCCATGGAGTAATAAATATTCTTGCCTTCGCGCCGGGTGTTGACCAGGCCTTCCTGGCGCAACACCCCCAACTGCTGCGACAACGTGGGTTGCCCGATGCCAACCAACTGTTCAAGTTCGCTGACGCACTTTTCACCCTGCATCATCTGGCATAGCAACAGCAGACGATCGGGGTTGGACAGCACCTTCATGAGCCGACAGGCATGGCCGGCCGCCTGGCGCATGGTATTGATATCGATCAAGGTGTCTTGCATGGGATTATGTTCCATTGAACATGAAATGAAGATGCAAATATTATATTTACAAAGAATATATAAATCAATATAATGTTTGCATATTAACTGATTCCCGGAGGCCCCACATGGCTCACGTTTCGCATCACACCCCGCAGGTCAAAGGTTTTTTTGATGCTGACACGTTCACCGTGTCGTATGTTGTTGCGCAGCAATTTGCGCCCGGGGTGCCCTGTGCCATCATTGACTCCGTGCTCGATTTCGACCCCAAGGCGGGGCGCACTTCAACCGCTTCGGCGGATGCCGTCATTCGCTTTATTGAAGAACAGGGGCTCAAGCTTGAATGGATTCTCGAAACCCATGCCCATGCCGATCACCTGTCAGCCGCGCCTTATCTTCGCAAACGCCTGGGCGGCCGCATTGCCATCGGTGCCAATATCACGCAGGTGCAAAAGGTGTTCAACGGCATCTTCAACCTTGAGCCCGAATTCCGCCTCGATGGCAGCCAGTTCGATCATCTGCTGAACGAGGGTGAAACCATCCATATTGGCGAACTGACCCTCGAAGCCATGTATGTGCCGGGGCATACACCCGCCTGCATGGCCTATCAGGTCGGCGACGCCGTGTTTGTCGGTGACACGTTATTCATGCCCGACGTCGGTACGGCGCGCTGCGATTTCCCCGGTGGCGATGCCCGTACGCTGTACCGCTCCATCCATAAAGTACTGAGCCTGCCGCCCGAAACCCGTCTGTTCATGTGCCACGACTACCCGCCAACCGATCGCCCTGTTCAGTGGGAATGCACGGTTGCCGACCAAAAGGCGCACAACATTCATGTGCGTGACGGCATTTCCGAAGATGAATTTGTTGCCATGCGCACGGCCCGCGATGCCACGCTCGACATGCCGCGCCTCATTCTGCCCTCGGTGCAGGTGAACATACGCGCCGGGCAGTTGCCGCCGGCCGAAGACAACGGCACGTCGTACCTGAAAATTCCGCTGAATCTGCTGTAAGGGGCCCGTCGCCCTGCCATTGGTTTGTTTCGTTCTTTTTTGTTGTTTCGTTCTTTTTTTGCTCTTTGGCTTTTTTGCCGGCTGCAGGCTTCCTGTGAACGACCTTCCCCGGTCCCCCAAGCGCCTGTCTTGATTTCCCGCACCTGCAGTCATTAAATAGACTTACCTGACCAGGAGAACATTATGGGTAACGTTGGTGGTATTGATCGCATTCTGCGTATTGTGGTGGGCATCGCCCTGATCATTGCAACCCTCATGGGCGCCATTGGCGTCTGGGGCTGGATCGGCATCGTCCCTCTGCTAACCGGCATTTTTTCCACTTGCCCGGCCTACAAACTGCTGGGTGTGAACACCTGCAAACTAAAGCGCTGAAACATACCTATACACAACCGGCACACTGCAATGTAGTGCCCACGCCCATGGGGTACTGTGCAACCCCATGGGTGTATGATTCAACAGAACAACAGCATGCCAGGGCACACTGCACAACGCGTGGCATCACATATCCAGAAAATGGGGTTGACATGGACAGAAGACACTTCATCGCATCTATTGCTGCAGGTGCCGCAACGCTTGCCGGGGCCGGCAAGGCCGCAGCCCAGACCTCACAGGCCAAAGCCCGTGTCGTCATTGCGGGTGCCGGTGCCGCCGGCCTCAGTGTGGCGGCCCGGCTTGCACGTGCCATGCCCAACGCCACCATCACACTGGTCGACGCAAAAAAAGAACATCACTTTCAGCCCGGCCTTACGCTGGTCGGCGCCGGGCTCTGGACACCCGGCTACATTACCGAAAACAACGCAGACTACATCCCTTCCGGGGTCAATTGGGTCAATGAAGCCGTGGCTGAATTCGACCCAGTGGGTAACAAAATCGTCACGGCATCCGGCAAGGCCCTGGCCTACGACTACCTGGTGGTCGCCACTGGCCTGAAGCTCGATTACGCCGCCATCGACGGCATGAGCACCGACCTGATCGGCAAAAACGGCATTGCCAGTGTGTATGCCGGGCCGGCCTTCGCGCAGGCCTCGGCACAGGCCATCGACACCTTCATCGAAAAGGGTGGTATCGGCCATTTCGGGCGCCCGTCCACTGAAATGAAATGTGCCGGTGCTCCCCTGAAAATGACCTTCATCACTGAAGACAAATCACGCATGAAG
This sequence comes from Alcaligenaceae bacterium, assembly GCA_012727555.1. Taxonomy (GTDB): domain Bacteria; phylum Pseudomonadota; class Gammaproteobacteria; order Burkholderiales; family Burkholderiaceae_B; genus JAAYGT01. The sequence goes on from JAAYGT010000050.1 coordinate 8,769, forward strand.
AACCGGCGCAGCGCCATCAAACTGGTGTACAACGCCCACAACACAACCGTTTTTTCAGTGAAACCGGTCAACGACAAGGTCATCGAACTGTTCACCAAACGCGATGTCGCGATCCAGTTTGGCCGTGAACTGGTTGCCATTGACCCCGGCAAACGCCTGGCCACCTTTAAAACAGCCCAGGGCCCAGTTGAAGAAAACTATGATTTCATTCATGTGATCCCACCCATGCGCGCCCCCGATGCCGTACGCAACAGTCCGTTGCCCTGGCAATCGGGCCCGTTTGTGGCCGACGGCTGGATCGAAGCCGACAAATCCAGCTTGCGTCATCCGCGCTTTCCCAACGTGTTTTCGATCGGTGACGTGGCCGGCGTGCCCCGCGGCAAAACGGCGGCCAGCGTGAAATGGCAAGTACCGGTTGTGATTGACCACCTGGTCAGCCTGGCGAACGATAAAAGCAGCACAGCGAGCTACAACGGCTACACCTCGTGCCCCCTGATCACCGAATATGGCAAAGCCATGCTTGTCGAGTTCGACTACGATGGCAAGCTCGTACCCTCGTTCCCGTTCATCGACCCCCTTCAAGAGCTCTGGATTTCCTGGCTCATCGATGAAAAAGGCCTGATCGGTGCCTACCGTGCCATGCTGCGCGGCCGCGCCTGACCCTTTCCGGAGACCCAGATCATGAATGACTTCAATCCTGTTTCACTGTTCTACATTGCCCTGGAAACCCTGACTGTCTGGTTCTGGCCAACAGTCATCGTGGCTCTTTTGCTTTTGCTGGGGGTTGTTACCGGCTTTCGGTCACTGCGCAAATACGGCAAATCCGCTGGCAAACCGCTTTTTGCCTCGCTGGTGGCAGGGTTGCTGGGCACCGCAGTGGGCATGGCCATGCTGCCCTCGCTCACGGGTGCCAGCCTGTCCGATCTGTCAGGCGCCGTTGATTATATTTTGCTGCTTTTCATGGCAACGGGTTTCGGCCTGGCCATTTTTGCACTGGTATTTTCTGTCGTGGCGCGTAAATGCGCCCGCCCGGCCTGAACATTCCGGCACCTTAAACATTGCCTTTTCTGAAAAAGGCACCATCCCGACCCAACGGCGACTGCAGATCCTGATAGCCTGCCGACGCCGAAATTCGTTCACCGCAGGCACCCTCGCCCGACTTGAAAGCCGTTAACTGCCGGCGTTGACGTGAGGTTCTGTCGGGGTGTGGGGGCGCATCGGGTGCTTGAGCACGCCGTTGTTGCAGCCCTGACCGCTTTCTTTGAATTTATATTATAATCAGCATAACTTCCAACAAGCTC
>JAAYGT010000051.1 GCA_012727555.1 Alcaligenaceae bacterium
ATGCCTTGTTGGGTTCGGCCTCAATGCTGTTGATTTGCTGGATTTGCACCCTTTATCTTCCGGTCCGGGTGAACCATACTGCTAAGTCAGCGTCCTGAAATGATGAAAAGAATGCGTCATCTGTCATGAGGCGCTGCGATTGATTCTGATCGATAATGAAGTGGTCTTGGCAGGCCGCTACACCAGTCGAAGCGGATTGACCCGCTGGGCTGGCATCCAAACACCCGCAGCCTATCCAGCCTAAACCGCCTGCTGCTCTGGCCACCGTTGCTGCTAAACAAGGAGATTTCATGCACTTCCTGACCCAACCGCCCCGCTTTCTTTTTTTCACCGGCAAAGGGGGCGTTGGCAAAACCTCCATCGCTTGCGCAACGGCCGTGCAACTGGCAACTCAGAGCAAGCGTGTGCTGCTCGTCAGCACCGACCCGGCATCCAACGTGGGGCAGGTTTTCGGCCAACGCATCGGAAACCAGATCACCGCGATTGCCGCCGTGCCGAATCTATGGGCACTGGAAATTGACCCGCAGGCAGCCGCGCAAGCCTACCGTGACCGCATCGTCGGCCCGGTACGAGGCGTTTTGCCCGACCCGGAAGTCAAGGGCATCGAAGAATCCCTGTCGGGGGCCTGCACCACGGAAATCGCTGCCTTCGACGAATTCACAGCGCTGCTGACCGATGCAGCGCTAACGCAAGATTACCAACATATCATTTTCGACACAGCGCCTACCGGCCACACCATCCGCCTGCTGCAACTGCCAGGCGCATGGAGCAGTTTTCTGGAGGCAGGCAAAGGCGATGCCTCGTGCCTGGGGCCGCTGGCAGGCCTGGAAAAACAGCGCAGTCAGTACAAAGCGGCCGTAGCGGCGTTGGCCGATCCCTTGCGCACCCGTCTGGTGCTGGTTGCCCGTGCGCAGCGCCCCACGCTTCGCGAGGCAGCACGCACCCATGAAGAACTGGCTGCGATCGGCTTGTCACAGCAATACCTGGTCATCAATGGCGTATTCCCGGCAAGCGAGACCGAAACCGATGCGCTTGCCGCTGCCATCTACCAAAAAGAGCAGGCTACGCTCGCTGGCATCCCGTCCGTTCTCCAGACGCTGCCTCGGGATCAGATCGCCCTCAAGCCGTTCAACCTCGTGGGCCTTGATGCCCTGCGCCACCTGCTGGTCGAGACCGACGCCATGTTTAGTGCTGCGGCCATCGAGCTGCCCAACCAGTTCAATGCACCCAACTTGTCCGAGCTGGTCGATGAAATCGCCGCCGATGGGCATGGTCTTGTCATGGTCATGGGCAAAGGGGGCGTTGGCAAGACCACGCTGGCCGCCGCCATTGCCGTTGAACTGGCGACCCGGGGGCTTCCCGTGCACCTGACTACCTCCGACCCGGCTGCGCATCTAGCCGACACACTGGAAGGTTCGCTTCCCAACCTGGCGCTTAGCCGCATAGATCCCCAGGAAGCCACTGCACGCTATCGCCAGCATGTCATGGACACCAAAGGGGCACATCTTGACGCCGAAGGCCGTGCCTTGCTGGAAGAAGACCTGCGCTCGCCCTGCACCGAGGAAATCGCCGTGTTCCAGGCATTCTCCCGGGCTATCCGCGAAGGGGGCAGGAAGTTCGTGGTGATGGACACCGCTCCAACGGGTCACACTTTGCTGCTGCTCGATGCCACAGGTGCCTACCACCGCGACATCGCGCGTCAGATGGGTGAGACTGGCGTTCACTTCAAAACGCCGATGATGCAGTTGCAAGACCCGAAGCAGACCAAGGTGCTTATTGTCACCCTGGCTGAAACAACACCTGTGCTGGAAGCGGCCAATCTGCAAGACGACCTGCGCCGCGCGGGCATTGAGCCGTGGGCCTGGGTCGTGAACAATAGCGTAGCGGCAGCCCATCCGCATTCCCCGCTGCTGCGCCAGCGTGCACGCAACGAATTGCGGGAAATCGACGCCGTCGCCACAAAACATGCCCGACGCCATGCTGTTGTGCCGCTTTTGACCGAGGAACCCGTGGGCGTGGAGCGTCTGCGGGCTTTGGCCAACGGGAAAGCGTCATGAAGCACGGTAGCCCCAAAGCGGCCCATCCCACTCGCCATGCCTCGACAAAACCAGCATGGTTGCGAACCCACCGCACAAAAGACCTGAGGATCCATCATGAATGAACCTGACGTGGTCAAGGCGCTTGCAGCGCTGGCCCAAGAAACCCGCCTGAAGTTGTTTCGTTTACTGGTGGTAGCAGGTAAAGCAGGTTTGACACCCAGCAGCATGTCGGAAACATTGGACGTGCCCACAACCGCTTTGTCTTTTCACCTCAAGGAACTCCACTTTGCAGGCTTGGTGACCAGTGAGCGTGATGGGCGCTATGTCATTTACCGAGCCGAACTGGCCAGGATGAACGCTTTGCTGGCCTTTTTGACTGCAGAGTGCTGCCAAGGTGAGGGGTGCGCAGAACTCGAGGTTCCCGCTTGCCTGGATTGTTGATTGGTATAGCCCGCAGCCTGTCTGAGACGTATCCAACTGAGATGTCAATGAACATGGAGAAATTGTGATTGGAAAGGATGAACAACGTGTCTGAAAATGTAACCGAACCACTGGCGGCCTTGCCCGCAGCAGCCCCTGAACATTTCCGGATTCCAGACCCCGAACGACTGGCCAATCCCGTTCGCTCCAGCCACCCGCCTCGTATTCTGCTGCTCTATGGGTCGCTGCGCGAGCGTTCGTTCAGCCGCTTGCTGGTTGAAGAAGCCGAGCGCTTGCTGCAAGCAATGGGCGCAGAAACCAAAATCTTCAACCCCAGCGGATTGCCTCTTCCAGACGATGCCCCGGAAAGCCATCCCAAAGTGCAGGAACTGCGCGGTCTGGCACAGTGGGCTGAAGGCATGGTGTGGTGCTCACCCGAGCGCCATGGTGCAATGACGGGCATCATGAAGACCCAGATTGACTGGATTCCCCTGTCTTCAGGGGCTGTGCGTCCCACGCAGGGCAAGACGCTGGCCGTGATGCAAGTGTGCGGGGGCAGCCAGTCTTTCAATGCCGTGAATCAGATGCGTGTACTGGGGCGCTGGATGCGAATGCTGACGATCCCCAATCAATCGTCAGTGGCCAAGGCCTTTCAGGAATTCAATGCCGATAACCGGATGAAGCCTTCCAGCTACTATGATCGCGTGGTCGATGTGATGGAAGAACTGGTCAAGTTCACCTTGCTGACGCGCGATGTTGCACCTTATCTGGTGGACCGCTACAGTGAACGCAAGGAATCGGCCGAGGAGCTCGCAAAGCGGGTGAACTTGCCCAAAGCCACCTCTGAGTGACTGCGGTAGCGCATCTGGCCCATTCCCGAAGCCTTTATCATCCAGGCAGCCATGCGAGCGGCCATGCAACGATTGGCTGCTGGTTCTTCGACATGTTGCACCTCCAACCAAAGTGCATGTTGCAGGTAAATACCAGGTCAAAAAAATTCAACAGGCGAAAAAAAAGCCCTTGAAAATCAAGGGCTTTTTTAAATATCTGGCGGAGTTGGAGGGATTCGAACCCTCGATACGGGTATAAGCCGTATGCTCCCTTAGCAGGGGAGTACCTTCAACCACTCGGCCACAACTCCGAATATTTAAGCTAGCATTCTAGCATGGTTTTTTTACCGTTTCAAACGGAAAGGCACTTTTTTTATGCCTTTCCACCCTGATCCGTAAAAAATTACTCCGCTACCACCTGGCCAGGTTCCTGATCCAGGCCGAAGGCCTTGTGCAGGGCACGAACGGCCAGTTCCATGTACTTGTCGTTGATCACGACCGACGTCTTGATCTCGCTGGTGCTGATCATTTGAATATTGATGCCTTCTTCGGCCAGCGTGCGGAACATGAGGCTGGCAATGCCCACATGGCTGCGCATGCCGATGCCAACAATCGAGACCTTGCAGACTTTATCGTCGGCGATGATTTCACCGGCGCCGACCGCAGGACCAACCTGCGACTTCAGCAGTTCCAGCGTACGCACGAAGTCGTTGCGGTTCACCGTAAAGGAAAAATCGGTTGTACCCTTGACCGACTGGTTCTGCACGATCATGTCGACGTCGATGTTGGCTGCGGCCACAGGGCCCAGAATGGCCGAAGCCACGCCCGGGGTGTCGGGCACGGCCAACAGGGTCAGTTTGGCTTCATCACGGCTGAAGGCGATGCCGGAAACAACAGCGGCTTCCATGTTCTTATCTTCCTCGAATGTAATAAGGGTGCCCGACTTCATTTCTTCATCAAGAGGAATGAGCGGATCAGTAAGCGATGACAACACACGAACGGGAACGCGGTATTTACCGGCAAATTCAACCGAACGGATCTGCAGAACCTTGGAACCCAGCGAGGCCATTTCGAGCATTTCCTCGAAAGACACCACATTCATGCGGCGGGCTTCGGGCACAACGCGGGGGTCGGTGGTGTAGACACCGTCAACATCTGTGTAGATCAGGCATTCATCGGCCTTTATGGCAGCGGCAACCGCAACAGCCGATGTATCCGAACCGCCACGCCCCAGCGTGGTGATATGGCCGTCGTCATCAATGCCCTGGAAACCGGTGACCACAATTACACGCCCTGCGTCGAGATCAGCGCGAATACGAGCGTCATCGATACCCGTGATGCGGGCTTTGGTGTAGGCGGAATCGGTTTTGACAGGCACTTGCCAGCCGGTGTAACTGCGGGCTGAAACACCCTGGGCCATCAGGGCAATGGCCAGCAAGGCGCTGCTGGCCTGCTCGCCCGTGGCCGCCAGCATGTCGAGTTCGCGGGGATCAGGTGTGGCGCTGATGTCTTTGGCCAGACCCAGCAGACGGTTGGTTTCACCAGACATGGCCGAAGGCACGACAACCACCTGGTGGCCGGCCGCATGCCACTTGGCAACACGACGCGCCACATTCTGGATGCGTTCGATCGAACCCATTGATGTGCCGCCATATTTATGAACGATCAGGGACATCGGTAAACTCTGCAAGTAGAGGGATTCAGCGCCAGAAAATCCGGGCGCCGGGGTATTCAGGCTGGCTGAACGACGCACGAGCGCCCGGGTTCAGGATCTTCAAGCCTAACTGACTATTGTAACGCGAATCACACGTCTTTTTTTGACACATTCCCGACACACTCCAGCACAACCCTGCCCTTCACACACCGCAAAACGCAACCTTCATGGTGTACTTGCATGTGACGATCATGACCATTCGCATGCAAGCCACGCAGTTGCCGCATCCAGTCGTTCAGGCGGGCTTCGGAGGGCATACGCACACCCTGCGTACCCAGCCAATAGCGCAACACCAGGCTCTGGCGGGGGGCAGACAGCGACCGCCAGCGCTGCAGGGAAAAACTCAAACCATCAGCCCCGGGGTCCAGCGCCTGCAGGTCGGCATGCGCAACCTCATCAAGCACTTGCGCCGCTTCATCGCTCTGTCGGGCATGCCGGGCCAGGGTCGCGGACCAGCCAGGCCAGCGGGCCTCCAGGGCCGGGGCCAGCAAAGTGCGCACAGCAGACCGGGTATAACGCGGGTCACTATTGGTGGGATCCTGCACAGCATGCCAACCGGTCGACAAGGCAAACCGGGCGGCGGACTCGATCAGACTGGACCGGGGCACATCAAGCCAGGGGCGCAGGTAAACCACACCAGCGCGTTCGGAGCGGGACCGCATGGCCGCCAGACCCGTTGGGCCGGCACCGCGCAGCAATCGTAACAACACCGTTTCGGCCTGGTCGTTCAGATGGTGGGCAAGCACCACATGCTGCACACTGGTAAACCGGGCAAGCGCTGCAAAAGCGTCGTAACGGGCCGTGCGTGCAGCCGCCTCAGTGCCGGTTCCACGGCCGGTATCCACCCGGGTACGCACGCTGTGGCACGGCACCCCCAGCAATGCCGCCAGTGAATGCACGCGCTCGCGCCATTCATCGGCCGGTGTTTGCAGGCCATGATGCACATGGAAAAGATGAAGCTGCACACCCGCATGGGCCGCCCAGTGGGCGGCATGCACGGCCAGCATGGCCGAATCGGTACCGCCACTGCAGGCCACCGCCACCCGGGACACTGTCTGGGCGTGCAGGCTCAGTGCCTGCCCGATCGCATGCAGGGCGGCCGGGTCAAGATACGGCAAAGACGCAGAATCAGCGGCCTTCCTGGAAACGGCCATACGACATCAGGCGTTCCAGACGCTTTTCAACCAGGGCATCGGATGACATACCCGACACTTCGCGCAGTGCGTCAGACAAAGCACGGCTGAGCTGGCGCGCCATGGTTTCCGGATCGCGGTGTGCACCACCCACGGGTTCATTGATGATACGGTCGATCAGGCCCAGCTCTTTCAGACGGGGGGCCGTAATGGCCAGAGCCTCGGCTGCGACCGAGGCTTTGTCGGCGCTACGCCAGAGAATGGACGCGCAGCCTTCGGGGGAAATGACCGCATAGGTGGCATATTGCAGCATGAGCACGGCATCGCCGACGGCAATGGCCAGCGCACCACCCGAACCGCCCTCGCCGATGATGGTGGATACGATGGGCACCTTCAGTTCGGCCATGGCATACAGGTTATGACCAATGGCTTCGGACTGGCCCCGCTCTTCGGCACCAATGCCAGGGTAAGCACCCGGGGTGTCAACAAAAGTAAATACGGGAATGCGGAATTTTTCAGCCAGGCGCATGAGGCGCAGCGCCTTGCGGTAGCCTTCAGGCTTGGGCATGCCAAAATTGCGCATGGCCCGTTCTTTGGTGTCGCGACCCTTCTGGTGACCGATCACCATGCAGGGCGTGCCGTTGAAACGCGCCAACCCGCCCACAATGGATTTATCGTCGGCGTACATGCGATCGCCGTGCAATTCGTGAAAGTCGGTGAAAATGGCATTCACGTAATCCATGGTGTAGGGCCGCTGCGGATGCCGCGCCACCAGGGCCGTTTGCCACGGCGTGAGCTTGGCATAAATGCTTTTGGCCAACGCCATGTTTTTCTGCTGCAGCCGGGAAACCTCTTCGGAAATGTCAACGGCAGAATCTGCCTGCACGTAACGCAATTGCTCGATCTTGCCTTCGAGCTCTGCCAGAGGTTGTTCGAATTCCAGGAAAGTATTACGCATGGGAACTTGGTTTCCAGTTGAGCGGGGTTCAGTACTGCACAGATGCCGGATCGAGACTGCGCCACAGATACCAGGTGGCCACGGTGCGCCAGGGCGCCCAGGCCTGGGCAACCTCGCGGGCCTCGAAGCGCGATACGGGCTCGCCACTGAAGTAGTGTAGCGAAATTGCACGGATCAGGCTGGCATCATCGAGCGGCAGCACATCGGGCCGCTGCAAATTGAAGATCAGAAACATTTCGGCGGTCCAGCGGCCAATACCCCGGATAGCGCACAATTCAGCCACCACCGCCTCATCGTCCATGGCATGCCACTGCGATGGGCGCACTTTTTCCTGATCGAAATGCAGCGCAAGGTCAAGGATGTAGTCTCCTTTGCGCTTGGAAAGACCGGTGGCCGTGATGTCGGTTTGCGCCAGCTGGATGACACGCTGCGGCGTAGGGGAATCGCCGCAGGCCTGCGCAAAGCGCTGCCACATGGCATCGGCCGCCTTGACCGAAATTTGATGCCCCACGATGGCACGGGCCAGGGTGATGAATGGCGCCGGTGACGGTGCCAGCCATTCGGAACGGTGGGATGGAATGAGCTTTTTCAGGATTCGGTCGCGCTTCATGAGCGCCAGAACCGCTTCATCCCAGTAAGGAGGTTTGGCCACGTCGTGGCCCGGAGCAACCGCAGTGATCATGAGTATCCCCGGATCAGGCACGACGCCATTGGGTAATGCCACCGGGTTTGTCCTCGAGTTCGATACCGGCCTGGGTCAGGTGCGCACGCAAGGCATCGGCACGGGCGAAATCACGCTGCTGCTTGGCCTGCGTGCGTTCTTGTACCAGGGCCTCGATTTCGGTATCAGACAACTGGGCACGTTCAGCAGCGCCCTGCTGATACCGCGTGGGCGAACGCAAGTAGGCCGCAGGATCGGCTTGCAACAGGCCCAGAACACCCCCCAGGGCACGCATGAGACCGGATACCCGGCCCGAACCGGTGCGATTGGCCTGGGTAGCCAGTTCGAACAACACGGACACGGCCCCCGAACTGTTGAAGTCATCGTTCATGGCGCTCTGGAAGGCCTGGGCAGCCGGATCATTCCAGTCGATGTCCACCGCATCGGGTGGCACGTTGCTCAGGGTTTGATACAGACGGTCAAGCGCATTCTGGGCGTCGAACAGGTTGTCGGGCGCATAGTTCTGCACACTGCGGTAGTGGTTGCGCACAATGAAGAAACGCAACATTTCTGCTTCACGCAGGTTGTAGCCATACTGCGCCTGTTGGGGATCCGGCGTGCCCGCTGCAATGGTTTCACGAATGGTGCGGAAATTGCCCAGGGATTTCGACATTTTGTCGGAGTCGACCATAAGCGGGCCGCAATGCATCCAGAAACTGGCCAGTTGACCACCGAAAGCCCCTTCGGTCTGGGCGATTTCGTTTTCATGGTGCGGAAATTTCAGGTCAGGCCCACCACCGTGAATATCGAGAGGCAACCCCAGCAAGGCACGGCTCATGGCCGAGCATTCAATGTGCCAGCCCGGACGGCCCAGGCCATAGGGGGATTCCCATTTCGATTCTTCGGGTTCCTGCGGTTTGGCGGCTTTCCAGAGCACGAAATCAAGTGGATCACGCTTGCCATCGGCCACGGCAACGCGCTCACCGGCGCGCAGGTCGTCGAGCGACTTGCCCGACAACTTGCCATAGCCCTGAAAATTGCGAACAGCATAATTCACATCGCCATCGGTGGAGCGGTAGGCCAGGCCGTTCTCTTCGAGTTTGGCAATGATGCCGAGCATGTCGCCCACGTGCTCTGTAGCGCGCGGTTCGAAATCGGGCGCCTGTACCGACAGGGCTGTTTCATCGGCGTGCATGGCCTGGGTGAAGAAGTCGGTCACCTGATTCAGGCGCTTGCCGGTTTCAACGGCACGCCGAATGATTTTATCGTCGATGTCGGTGACGTTGCGCACATAGCTGACCTGGTAGCCGCTGATGCGCAACCAGCGCTGGATGACATCGAAACTGACCAGCATGCGGGCGTGCCCAAGGTGGCAGAAATCGTACACGGTCATGCCGCACACGTACAGACGAACCTTGCCGGGCTCAACCGTTCTGAACGGCTCTTTGGTGCGGGAAAGAGTGTTATAAATCTGCAGCATGGTAGGACTCGTGAACGTGGAATTCCGGATAACGTGCCAGCTTGTGGCTGCCGCATGGCCCTGAACGGGCTAAAATGGCGGTCGATTAGTATAGCAAGCAGGCTCGCGCCATGTTTGGTTACTTTTACCTGCCCTGCTTTTTCTGACCTGAACCAAGGTAACAATACCGTGTTTCCAACCCGATGCCTCGTGCTGGTCCTGACCCTTGCTGCCACTCTGGCGCCCGTGCATGCCCAGTCGAACACGGCGGCCAGCAACGCGCTCACGCCGCATGTGAACCTGAACGACACACTGTTCAACGACCCGAAACCACCTGAAGGTGGCTGGGATGCCTTGGCCAACGTGCTCGACAAGCTCACCCCCTCGGTCGATACTTCGCTGCCGCTCAGTCCGTCTGAAATAACGCAACGCATTCGGGCCATGCTTGACCGTGGCCAGAATCAGGAAGCGCTCGATATCATCAAGAAGCGTGAAGCACAGCGTACGGCGCAAGGCGCCATTGGCACCGACGTTCAGTTACTGTTCCTTGAAGCACGTGCACTGGCTGCGCTGGATCGCCACCCTGAAGCCATCCAGGTCTACAGCACCATGACCACGCTGTACCCTGAGCTGCCCGAACCCTGGAACAACCTGGCCTCTGAATACGTTCAGCAAGGCAACCTTGACCTAGCCCACGATGCCCTGCGCATGGCCCTCACAGCCAACCCGGGCTACGCCCAGGCCCGTGAAAACCTGGGCCTGGTGCTGATCATGCAGGCCCGTGAAGCCCTGGTGCAGGCCGGCATGGCCGGACGGCCCTCAGCCACCAACCGCGCCCGCCAACTTGACCTCTTCCTGCAACGCAGCCAATAATCGTGCCCCGAACCACAGCCAAGGACACCTGACCGTGCGACACTTTCCCGTTTTTCGTGCTTTTGCGCTGGCATGCGTTACAAGCGCAGCACTGCTGGCCAGCCCCCACGCGCTGGCAACCTCCTCAACCCAGAAAGAAGGATCCCCAATGAGCACCAACCCCCGCGTTTCGCTGCAAACCAGCCAAGGCACTATTGTCATCGAACTGAATGCAGAAAAAGCGCCCAAAACCGTTGAAAACTTCGTCACCTACGTGCGCGATGGCTTCTACGACGGTACTGTTTTCCATCGCGTCATCAACAATTTCATGGTGCAAGGTGGCGGTTTCGACACCAGCATGAAACAAAAACAAACCCGTGCACCCGTTGAAAACGAAGCCAACAATGGCCTCAAGAACGATCGCTACACCATTGCCATGGCCCGCACAGCCGACCCGCACTCGGCCACAGCACAGTTCTTCATCAACGTGGCCGACAACGACTTCCTGAACTTCACATCGCCCACCCCCAATGGCTGGGGCTATGCCGTGTTTGGCAAAGTGGTCGAAGGCACTGAGGTCGTCGATAAAATGAAAACGGCCAAAACCGGCAACAAGGGCTTCCACCAAGACGTCCCGGTTGAAGACATCGTCATTGAAAAGGCCACCCTCGTTGACTAAGTTGTCACTGCCGGGTTCGATCTGGCTGGCCTCGGATATCCATCTGGGGCCGCATTGCCCGGCAACCGTTCAGTCGTTTCACCGTTTCCTCACGGCCGCAAGCTTGCAGGCCGATGCCCTGATCCTGTGTGGCGATATCTTCGAAAGCTGGATCGGTGACGATCTGGCCCTGAAGGATCCCCCCATCTGGCTGGCACTGACCATCGACCGCTTGCGCAACGTCAGTGAACGCATACCATTATGGCTGGGTCGGGGCAACCGTGACTTCCTCATGGGGCCCCAGCTTGCCCGCCACGTGAACGCCCTGCTGCTGCCGGAACCCGCACTCATCCATACCGATGCGGGGCTTATCCTTTTGTCGCATGGCGACGAATACTGCACGCACGATCCAGGTTACCAGCGCTTTCGCAGTCTGGTGCGCAACCGGCGTGTACAAGACATTTTCCTGGATCTTAGCCTGGGCACACGCCAGCGCATTGCCAATTGGGCCCGTGAGCGCAGCAAGCGGGCCAACCGCAACAAAAGCAAGGCCATTCTTGATGTCAATACGCGCTCGGTGGAACACGCCTTCAGCCGTTACGGTGTGCAGATCATGGTGCATGGCCACACCCACCGCCCGGGTGCCTACCGCGTCAGGGTGGAAGGCAGTATTCGTACGCGCTATGTACTGCCCGACTGGGATTACGACCACGACAAACCGCGGGGTGGCTGGCTGGAAATCAGCCGCAAGGGCTGCAATCTGCACGACTGGCGCCCCCCCGAACTGGAATCGGCAAACAGTTCAGGATCAGGCAAGAAGCCAGACGGCAAGAACGCACCCCAGACCGATCCGGTACCAGGCAAACGGCCTGTAGGTATGTCGTGAGACAAACCGCAGCACCGCACTGACCACCAGCAGGGCACTGACAAAAGCTGCCACAAAACCCAGGACAATGGCCTGCAATTCCAGGGTATCAAGGGCGGCGCTATGGCGGTAAAGATCGTACACTGTGGCCGCCAGCATGGTAGGCATGGCCAGAAAAAACGAAAATTCAGTGGCCGTTTTGCGCTGGATGCCGGCGATCATGCCACTGATGATCGTAGCCCCGGAACGGGATGTGCCCGGCACCATGGCCAGGCATTGGGCAAAACCCACCACCAGAGCCTGCTTCCAGGTGATCTGATCCAGACTATGGGCCGTGGCATTCTGTGAGGCCACTGTATCAAAGGCCTGACCGTGTTTAGCATACTGGGGTTTGCGTTCAACCCAGAGCATGATCAGGCCGCCGCCCACCAGCGTAAAGACAAAAACGCCGGGGTGATGAAACAGCATTTTGATGTAGCTGATCATCAAGGCACCCACCACGGCCGCCGGCAAAAAGGCAATGATCAGGTTGCGGGCAAACAGTACTTCAGTACGATCGCCACGCAAGGTACCACGCACCAGTTGCCAGACACGCGCCCTGAACAGCCAGATGACCGCCAGAATGGAGCCGAACTGGATCACGACCTCGAAGACTTTGTCGTTACCTGATGAAAAACCGATCCATTCGCCAAGAATGAGCAAGTGGGCCGTGCTGGAAACCGGAATGAATTCGGTGAACCCTTCGACAATGCCCAGCAGCAGGGCCTGCAGTAAATAAACGGTAGAGTCTGTCACTGGAACCCTGATGCATCAACGTGCCATGTAACCCAGCATGCGGGGCAACAGTTTGGGGGTGGCGGCCAGCACACTGCCGGTTTTCAGCCAGCTTTGCTCGCCGTCGAAATCGCTGACCAGGCCACCGGCTTCCAGTACCAGCAAACCGCCGGCGGCCAGATCCCAGGGCTTCAGGTTGACGCCGCAGAATGCATCAAGGCGCCCGCACGCCACATAGGCCAGTTCCAGCACCGTGGAGCCGATGCGACGCGCTGCAGCGCAATCGCCCAGAAGATCGGAAAAACGGGGATTCACGGTAACTTCAGAGGCCGAACCAGGCACATGGGTTCCGATCAGGGCATCGTGGTAGCGCAACTGGCCCGAAACGCGAATGCGACGATCATTCAGGAAGGCGCCACTGCCGCGACTGGCGGTGAACAGTTCATTACGTGCCGGATCGTAAATGACGGCATGCGCCAGCTGCCCACGGTGTAGCAGGGCAACAGAAACCGCATAGGCCGGAAAACCGTGAATGAAATTGGTGGTGCCATCGAGGGGATCGATGATCCACTGGAATTCGGAAGCATCGTTGCCGGTGTCTGACGACCCTGCCTTGGCAGGCGCGGCGGTTTCGCCGGACTCTTCACCCAGGAAACTGTGGTCAGGATACGCCGTACGCAAGGTATCGATAATGGCCTGCTCAGCCGCGTGGTCGGTTTCCGTGACATAATTCTTCGGGCCTTTGCGGGCAACCGACACATTTTCCAGATCAAGGCTGGCACGGTTGATGATATTGCCGGCAAGGCGGGCCGCCTTGATGGCGGTGTTGAGCATCGGATGCATAGGTTTCCGTATAAAGCAAATTCGTACGACGCTGCTAAAAGCGCCAAAATGGCGCGCCATAATTGCAGCGCCACCATACCAAACCCTCTATTCTAAATGACTTCATCCCCGATCACGAATGCAGAACCCGGTTTCGAACGGGTTCGTTTCATTATGGTGAATCCCAGCCACCCGGGCAACGTTGGATCCGCCGCCCGCGCCATCAAAACCATGGGGTTTCACGATCTGTGTCTGGTGTCGCCACGGGTTGAACGCATTACCGAACAACCAGACGCCATTGCCCTGGCCAGCGGCGCCACCGATGTTCTGGCACGGGCTGCCCACGTGCAGACCCTTGAACAGGCTCTGGCGCCAACCACCCTGGCGTTTGCCCTGACCGCCCGGGCCCGGGTGCTGGGCCCGCCACCCTGCGATATCCGTGCAGCGGCCCAGGCCACGCGCGACCACCTGCAGCAGCATCAGGGCCAGGTGGCCATCGTGCTTGGCACAGAAAAATCCGGCCTGACCAACGCCGATATTGCCCTGTGCCAACGGGTTTGTCATATCCCGGCCAACCCGGACTACAGCTCGCTGAATGTGGCCCAGGCTTTGCAACTGGCCGCCTGGGAACTGCGTTACGCGCTGGCCAGCGCGGCCGCCCTGCCCTTGCTGCCCAGTACCGACGGCGAAGCCGACCCCGGCAGTGCCCTGGCACCCAATGAAAAAGTGCAGGCGTTTCTGGATCACTGGGAACGGGCCATCACCGAAGTGAAGTTCCTGGATCCACACCATCCTAAAAAGCTGGTACCACGCATGCAACACCTGTTCGGCCGCGCCCAGCTCAGCCACGATGAAGTGGATATGCTGCGCGGGCTCTGCACGGCCATGATCAAGGCCGCGCAACGGGCGTATCCACATGAACACTGAACACTGAACACTGAACACTGAAAAATCTGGCAGCCTGTCGGCCCTGAAAACCGGGAGAATCTCAAGCCACGAACATTCAGCCTTCCTTGTTCATGCCCTCACTGGTCCTGAAGGCCTGGGCGATCTGGTCGCGCAGTTCCTCGTCGTCCCAGGGTTTGGTCAGAAAACGGTAAATGGCCGGCGCGGCATTGCCCACCTGATAACCACACGAGTCATTCAAACCATTGATGCTGACGGCAGGTGCAAAAAACCCGCACACCCACGTAAACGGGCATGCGGGCGCAAGGCGTTCTGCTGCAGCAGATGGGGTCTGCCAACGTGTCGGACCAGGATCCTTGACGGCGAAACCGGGCAATCAGGCCAGAATGGTCAGACCCGTAAGGCGTTCGAGCTCTTGCAGACCGGCGCCTGAAACGTCTTCAACCAAATGGACCTGGCCATTCTTCAGCTCAAACACCGCCAGATCCGTGTAAACACGGCTGACACACCCAACACCGGTCAGGGGGTAGGTGCAGCGTTCCACCAGTTTGCTTTTGCCATCACGTGTAAGCAGGTCCATGAGCACAAATACCGAGCGTGCGCCAGTGGCAAGATCCATGGCACCGCCAACCGCCGGAATGGCATCAGGCTCACCAGTGTGCCAATTGGCAAGATCACCATTGGCCGCAACCTGGAAAGCCCCCAGAACGCAGATATCAAGATGACCGCCGCGCATCATGGCAAACGAATCGGCATGGTGAAAATAGGCACCACCCGGCAGCAGGGTGACGGGCTGTTTACCGGCATTGATCAAGTCCCAGTCTTCCTGGCCGGGCTCAGGTGCCGGACCCATGCCAATGACACCGTTTTCGCTGTGCAACATGATTTCACGGCCTTCGGGCAGGAAATTGGCCACTTTGGTGGGCAAACCAATGCCCAGGTTCACGACACTGCCTTCAGGGATGTCCTGGGCGACACGGGCCGCCATCTGATCACGGGTGAGAGGTTTCATGCTTTGGCTCCCAAGGCAACAACACGCTGAACAAAAAGGCCAGGGGTGACAATGGCCTCGGGGTCGAGTTCGCCCAGTTCGACGACTGATTCGACTTGGGCAATGGTGGTACGGGCAGCCGTAGCCATGATGGGGCAGAAATTGCGTGCCGTTTTACGGTACACCAGATTTCCCCAGCGGTCGGCCTTGAAGGCCTTGATGAGGGCATAATCGGCATGCAGCGGGTATTCAAGAATGTAGTCACGCCCGTTGATGGTGCGCGCTTCCTTGCCTTCAGCCAAGGGGGTGCCAACGGCTGTTGCCGTGTAAAAACCACCAATACCGGCACCAGCCGCCCGGATACGCTCGGCCAGGTTACCCTGGGGCACCAGTTCAAGTTCAATTTTGCCGGCACGATACAGGCCGTCGAACACATGGGAATCGGCCTGACGCGGGAACGAGCAAATGATTTTGCGTACGCGACCGGCCGCCATCAAGGCGGCGAGGCCTGTATCGCCATTACCAGCATTGTTATTGATGACGACCAGCTCGCGGGCCCCCTGCTCAAGCAGGGCATCGATCAGCTGGTGCGGCTGACCCGCCCCTCCGAAACCACCGATCATGATGGTCGAACCATCGGGAATGCCTGCAACGGCGGCATGCAGGCTATCAACAAGTTTAGAAATCATGGGTATGAACCGCTGCAACACGGCTGAAGATAAAAACAGGGCCGGCACGAGGCCGGCCCGATGAACCCGGCAAGGCAGGTTTAATCGACTGTAGCGCCCGAAGCCTTCACGACCTTGGCCCAGCCATCGACTTCAGACTTGATGAAGTCGGCAAACTGCGCGGTGGTTGTATTGGCGGGAACGGCACCCAGGCCGGCCAGTTGCTGCTGCACTTCAGGCTTGGCCAGTGCATCGCGAATGACTTTGTTCAGCTTTTCAACGATATCGGAAGGTGTGCCCTTGGGTGCCAGCACGCCGAACCATGAGGAAACGTCAAAACCGGGAAAGCCGGATTCCTGCATGGTGGGAAGATCGGGGGCGGTGGACGAACGATTGGCCGTGGTTACAGCCAGAGCACGCAGTTTGCCGGCCTGAACGTTAGGCCACGATGCAGGCATGTTGTCGAACATGAAATCGACCTGACCACCGACCAGATCGGTGACGGCCGGGCCACTGCCCTTGTAGGGAATGTGAATGACATCGATACCAGCGGCCTGCTTGAACAGTTCGCCGGCCATGTGAATGGAAGTACCGCTGCCGGACGATGCGAAATTCATTTTGCCTGGATTGGCTTTCGCGTAATCAACCAGTTCTTTGACAGACTTGGCCGGCACATTGGGATTGACCACCAGCACATTGGGAACCTGAACCGCCAAGGCAACCGGCTCGAAGTCTTTTGTCAGGTCGAACTTGACGTTCTTATACAGTGTTTGGTTGATGGCGGCGGTAACAGCGACCATGTAGAGCGTGTAGCCATCGGGGGCGGCGCGCATGACCATTTCTGTCGCAATGTTGCTGCCTGCGCCTGGACGGTTTTCAACAACCACCGGCTGACCCAGCGCCTCACCCATTTCTTTGCCAATGATGCGGGCCGAGACATCGGTGGTGCCGCCGGCAGAAAAGCCCACGACCAGACGAATGGGTTTATCGGGATACGCTGCAGCAGCGGCGCCCGGCACCAGGCTGAGTGAACCTGCCATGACCATGGATGCCGTCAGTGCCGTGAAAACTGTTTTGATTCTAGAACGGATTGCCATAAAATCCTCCGGTTGGTGTCCGCTTATTGGACAGTTTTAAATAATTGAACGGGATTACAGTACTTATCTTTGTAATTCTGATGTAATTTAATCATTTTTTGAACAAGCGCGTACACCCTGTGGACACCCTGGATGATTTACCCTTGCAATCGGGGCCACGTACCCTGCGTCGTGGCTTGCTGGTGTTGCGCACGCTGCAGGAAACCACCGAACCGGGACTGACCGTTACGGGTATTTCGCGCGCCACTGGCTTGCAGCGCCCAACTATATACCGTTTGCTGGCCACCTTGCTGGAAGCAGGTTTCGTGCATGAAATACCTGACACACGCCGGTTTACGGCTCGCATGAAAGGCT
This sequence comes from Alcaligenaceae bacterium, assembly GCA_012727555.1. Lineage (GTDB taxonomy): Bacteria > Pseudomonadota > Gammaproteobacteria > Burkholderiales > Burkholderiaceae_B > JAAYGT01. The sequence continues at coordinate 17,202 of JAAYGT010000051.1, forward strand.
CGCAAACACTCGCAAGCAGCCCCCTGCCCCAAGACAAACGGATCGAAACAGCCTATCCCGCTATGGTCCGCCTAGCTGAAACAACAGGTGACGCAGTATTTCTGGTTGTACGCGACGGCCATGAGTCCATCACTTTATGGCGTGAAATTGGCCCCTATCCGGTGCAGATCCTGGCCACCTTTGCCGGTAAACGCCAACCGCTGGGAGTCGGTTCGGGTGGCATGGCGCTGCTGGCCAGCTTGCCCGATGAAACGGTTGAAGAGATCATCAATCACAACAGCGACAAACTGGAACAGTACGGTGGCATGACACCGCGTGAAATGTGGCAACTGGTGCGCAACACCCGCACACGCGGCTACGCGGTCGTGGGCAACCATGCGGTACGCGGGGCTTTGGGCGTTGCCTGTGCATTGAACAATGCACAAGGTGAGCCGGTTGTTTCGATCAGTGTAACGGCGATCACCGAACGCATGCCTGCCATACGCCAGCGTGAATTGGCTCAATTGATTCGACAGGAACTTGACGGCATTGCCGATGCGTTATGAACGCATGAGCAGTGCACATGCATTGCCCATGCTGTTTGAGCCCGGTGAGCCGGACACTGCGTCACGTTCAAGTGGCGTACCCGCGCGGCACGGGCCCGAGATTAGTCGGCAGCGTTTTCCTGACCGGCCAATGTGGCCCGCGTGGTGATTTCACGCAACGGCACAGGCATCTGCAAGCCAGCTTGCGACAGCACCTGCAAGGCTCGACGATTCAACTCGTAATTCACATCCCAGTAATTTTGCACGGAAGCCCAGGCACGCATGTTGACCGTGGTACTGCTTTCCTTGTACCCCGACACAAAAATCAGGGGCGCCGGCTCTTTAAGAACGTTCGGATGCTCGTTGACAAGCTCCCCCAGTTTACGAATCGCCAGTTCCAGATCATCACCATAGCGCACCGCAACTTCGATATCCATGCGGCGTTTATTGTTGCGACTGTAGTTGATGATCGGGCTGCCCCAAACCAGACTATTGGGCAAACTGATATGAATGCCATCGGACTGGATCAGGCGGGTCAGGAACAAACCCACTTCATCCACCGTACCGTCGGCCTTGCCTACAACCGAGATGAACTCACCGGCACGCAACGGACGCAGTGCCAGCAGCATGATGCCGGCGGCAATGTTCTGCAGTGTTCCTTGCAAGGCCAGACCGATTGCCAGGCCGGCCGCACCCAAAACAGCAATAATACTGGCCGTTTGCACACCAAAGCGGGCAAGAATGGCCAGAACCACAAAAACACGAATAGCCCACACCGCAACCGTGTGGATCATGGGAATGATGGTGGGATCAATGCGTGTTGATTTCAGTGCCAGTTTTCGAACGTTTCGACCAATGAACGATGAAACCATCCAGCCCACCACCAGCAGCACAACGGCAAACAGCAGATTCACCGCCAGCGATTCAATGACAGGCATCAGCCGGTCGATGTCGATAGCAAGGTTATCAAGCATGACGTGTTCTTCCCTTTTCAAGTTGCATCGCCTTCATGATAACCCGTACCCTTTTAGACCATCGTTCAAGGGCGGGACGGGTTGTCCCCGGAGAATGTGGACAATGCCATGGAAAACCCGGGCATGACTCTATTTTTCTTTTATATTTCAACACGATGAAATCGTTGATCAAAAAATGACCAATAACGTTTTTTATATGGAAAACTCATTAAAACGGGGGGATTGCGGGGGTCGGGATACCGTACAGAGAACAAGAATCAGCGCACAGGCAGTTATCCACGAAAAATGTGGAAAACACCATGGAAAACACTTTGATTAAACGACTTTATCTTTTAAAAACATAAACTTGAAACTCAAGATCGAAAATTGCCACACCACGCACGGATGACCCGTCGAAGCATGACTGGTACCATTGTTTTTTTCCAGCCCCGATGCGTCCGGAACAGCGTCCTTTGCACGGGTATCAATGTACGGAATTACCTTCATGACAAAACTTTCCATACTGGATCTCGCTCCCATTGCCCAGGGCAAATCAGCCGCTGACTCCTTTCGGAACACCCTTGATCTTGCCCAGCACGCCGATCGCTGGGGGTTCAATCGCTACTGGCTGGCCGAACACCACGGCATGCCCGGCATTGCCAGCGCCGCCACCGCCCTGCTTATTGGTCATGTAGCTGGCGGTACCCAGCGTATTCGCGTGGGCGCCGGCGGCATCATGTTGCCGAATCACTCCCCGCTGGTCATCGCAGAACAGTTCGGCACGCTTGAAGCCCTGTATCCGGGCCGCATTGATCTTGGACTGGGCCGTGCGCCTGGCTCCGACCAGACCACCGCACGCGCACTGCGCCGCAACCTGATGTCCGATGCCGACGAATTTCCACGCGACGTACTGGAACTGATCGACCTGATGTCCGACGATCCCGACCAGCCCGTTCTTGCAGTACCCGGGCGCGGGGCTAAAGTGCCGGTCTGGATTCTAGGCTCCAGCCTGTTTGGCGCCCAGCTGGCCGCCGCCCTGGGCTTGCCCTATGCGTTTGCATCGCATTTCGCGCCCCAGCAGCTGATGCAGGCCATCGAAATCTACCGGGCCACCTTCCGCCCTTCAGCCTTCCAGGCCCAACCGTATGTCATGCTGGGTTTCAACGTGTTCGCCGCCGACACCAACGAACAGGCCAATTACATTGCCACATCGTGGCAGCAGTCGTTCGTGAACCTGCGCAGTGGCCGGCCATCAAAACTGCCGCCCCCGGTACCTGGCTATTTCGAGCAATGCAGCCCGCCGGCCCAGAACCTGCTTTCGCAGATTCTGTCGTGTGCTGCAGTGGGCAACCCCGATACGGTACGCCGGCAAATGCAAGACTTCATTGACCGCACAGGCGCCAATGAACTGATGATCACCTCGAATATTTTCGACCACAGTGATCGCCTGCATTCCTATGAAATCGTAGCTTCGTTGCAGAACAGCCTGCGCAGTCCGTTATCACCGGCCTTTGCGTAATAAAGCGTCTGTGTTGAACAATTCATGTGCGTAGTCTGGTTCTGTTGTCGCCTTGCAAGCCGTGCGCTTTTCTTGTTTTTTTCTCAAGTGCGTGTCTTTTGAATAGTTCCGGTTTTTCATTGGTCTTATGAACTCACAATATGCAGTTTCCAGTTTTGCCGCCCGTCTGGCCGACCTTCGCGCACGGCTTCGCGCCGCGGCCGAACGCGCCGGGCGCAACCCCGATGAAATCACCCTGTTGCCGGTCAGCAAAACTTTTGGCACCGATGCCCTGCGCGAGGCAGTTGCTGCGGGTCTTACCCGCTTCGGTGAAAACAAGGTGCAGGAAATTCGCACCAAACACCAGCAATTGCACGCGCTGAACCTGCACTGGGTCATGATCGGGCACCTGCAAACGAATAAAGCCAAAGACGTGGCACGCCTGGTTACTGAAGTGCAATCGCTTGATCGTCAGGAACTGGCCGAAGCCCTGCAACACCGGCTTGAGCTGGAAAATCGAAGCATCGATGTGCTGGTTCAGGTAAAAACGGCCAGTGAACCCAGCAAATACGGCATCGAACCCGACCAGTTGCCCGACCTGCTTCGTTACCTTTCCACTCAGGCACCGCGCCTGCATGTGCAAGGCCTGATGACCATGGCCACCAACAGCCCCGACCCCGAAGAAGTACGGGCCTGTTTTCGCAGGCTGCGCCTGCTGCGCGATGAAATGCGGCAGGCGAATCTGCCCGGCATTGCACTGGATCGCTTGTCGATGGGCATGAGCGGCGATTTTGAACTGGCCATCGAGGAAGGTTCAACAGAAATTCGGGTGGGATCGGCACTGTTCGGAGCGCGTAGTTACGAAACACAGTGACTGCACCGCATGCTGTCGGGTTTTTGCTTTCGGGATAGGTGTTCTTACGGAAGGGCGTGGGTATTCTTTGCCGGTTCTGTCGGGGGGTGGGGGCAGATCAGGTGCATCGCACGGCCCTGCGGGCTTCCCATTGTTGTGGTCCCGACAGAACCTAACAATCACTCCAGCTGCCAGCGATATTCAGCGCCAACCAAGGGTGTTAGTCAAGTTCCGAATCGGGTTGAACCACATAGATCAGCACCAGAATGATGGTGACAAAGAAGCGGAAGGCGGAATTCACGCCGTTCCATTGGTTCGACATCCACATGCCGAACCATTCTCCGCCAACGGACATGAACCCTACTTGCCAGACCAGAAACCCCAGGGTCAGGCCTGCTACGGCCCACGACTTGGCCTTGTTGAACACACGTGCCGTGGCCCGTACGTTGCGCATCAAGCGCCAGGCACCGATCCAGCACAGAATGGCTGTAAGCGCTTCCAGAGCAATGATGACAATATAAGCAGCGTGATGCAACAGGGGAGCATGAACGGCTCGATACCGGATGGAGGAGTCCGGAAAAATGGTGTCCATGCTGAGCACATGCTGCACAAAGGCAAAATTGCTGTTGTAGTCAGTAATATTGCCGAACGCCACCAGCGTGGCAAACAGGGCAATGGCAGCAACACAGGCAATTTTTGAATAGCGGATGATCACGAACAACCCCCTTCAAAGCCAGGAACGAACATCAGCGCGAATTTCCTCGATCGAGGGGCGATGACTGGACTGATACCGCAGTGTTACATACCCCGCGTTCGCGGTCATGGCATCACGTTTTTCATCGCGTTCAGCGCTGTGTGTTCTGTCGTCCAGCTCAATGATCACAACCGGTGAGAAATCTTTGCGGCACACCAGAAAATCACAGTGCTTGGAACCGATAAGGGAAAATTCCCGGGTATAGGCACGCGACGAAGAAGGGCTGCGCGGACGCATGAGAGCCCGAAAAGCCACCTGAGGGAAAATGTACAGGTCGGGCAAAGCGCGTTCAAGACGCCCGTAAAATTCTTGTTCATTTTTGGTGAGCAATGGCTTGGGCTCGAAACCGGAGGGCGTACGAAAAAACCGGCGCAGCACGAGCCACACCAGCCACAACCCGAACACCAGCAGCACAGCCCATTTGGCGGGCGTGGGCATGTGTTCGGGGAACACGCTTAAAAGATCAATCACGGACGTTCGGAAAACCCAGGGAAGTTAGCTGGAACCATGCGGCACAGTGCAAGGTGGTGTTCACTACCTGCCAACCGCAAACGAATTATACTGTTTTTATAAACAGCCCGTTAAAACAATAACTCGCTGCGGCGAAAACACCCCCTGTTAAAATTCAGGTTTTTGCCCCCACCCTCAAGCCAATGAGCACTTCCGCCTCGCCAACCGACAACCTGTCGGGCCACACCCCCATGATGCGCCAATATTTAACGCTCAAGCAGCAGGCGGGGCGTCATTTGCTGTTCTACCGCATGGGCGACTTCTATGAAATGTTCTATGAAGATGCCGAACGGGCTGCGCGACTGCTCAACCTTACCCTGACCAAACGCGGCGCGTCCAATGGCTCGCCCATCCCCATGGCGGGCGTACCTTTTCATGCCATGGAAGGCTACCTGGCCCGTCTGGTTGCCTTGGGCGAATCCATTGCCATCTGCGAACAGATCGGTGATCCGGCCACCAGCAAGGGGCCGGTGGAACGCAAGATCGTGCGCATCGTCACCCCCGGTACACTGACCGATGAGGCCCTGTTGCCGGCCAAGTCCGACCGCATCATCGCCTCGGTCTGGACCACCCGAGTGAATCGCACGGAACGGTGCGGGGTGGCCTGGATGAACCTGGCCAACGGGCAATTCAAAGTCAGCGAATGCGAGCCCGCCATGCTGGCTTCGGAACTGCATCGTCTGGAACCGGCCGAACTGGTCTGCAGCGACCAGGCCAGCATCACGGCCCCTGAAGGCACGGCGCTCAGTACCCTGCCCGACTGGCACTTCCACAACGATGCAGCCTGCGAAGTGCTGCACCGACACTTTCGCGTCGATACCCTCGATGGCTTTGGCCTGGGCAACTTTCCGGTGGCCGTCTGCGCAGCGGGCGCCCTGCTGGCCTATGTGGGGCGCACACAAAGCCAGTCGCTGGCCCATGTTCAAAGCCTGGGCGTTGAGCATTCGGGAGAATTCGTGGTGCTCGACCCCGTTACCCGCAAGAATCTGGAACTGACGGAAACATTGGCCGGCGAATCCAGCCCCACGCTCTTTTCCACCCTGGATCACTGCAAGACCCCCATGGGCAGCCGTTTGCTGCGCCGCTGGCTGCACCACCCTTTACGCAACAATGAACCTGTACTGGCCCGCCAGCGGGTTATCGCGGCCCTGCTCTGCCCGGCTGACAACGCGGCAAGCAACACATCCACGGCAGGCAACGTATCAGGCGCTCACCGGGCCGACAGTGCGCTTGAAACGCTGGCTCACCTGCTCAACCAGCAACCCGACCTTGAACGGATTGCCACCCGCATTGCCCTGCGCTCGGTGCGCCCGCGCGAACTGGCCAGCCTGCGTGAAGCCCTCACTGCCTTGCCAGCGCTGGTCGATCATCTGAACAGCGCCTTTGCCCCCCAGGCCGAACTGGCCGATTTTTCCCGGCGCCTGCAGCTGGATCCCACACTTGCACAACTCCTGGTATGCGCCATTGACCCGGAACCCGCTCTAATGGTGCGTGATGGCGGCGTGATCGCTACGGGTTTCGATGACGAACTGGATGAACTGCGCCGCCTGGCAACTGACAGCGGTGCCTTCCTGCTGGAACTGGAAACACGTGAACGCGAACGCACCGGTATTGCCAACCTGCGGGTGGAATACAACCGGGTACACGGTTTTTTCATTGAAGTCAGCAAAGGCCAAACCGACAAGGTACCCGACGACTACCGCCGCCGCCAGACACTCAAGGGCGCCGAACGGTACATCACCCCGGAACTGAAGGCCTGGGAAGACAAGGTGCTGTCGGCCAAAGATCGCAGCCTGAGCCGTGAAAAATGGCTGTTCGAACAACTGCTTGATCAATTGTCGGATTACACCGTGGCCCTGGCGCTGTGCGCGTCGGCCATGGCTGAACTGGACACCCTGGCCGCACTGGCACATCACGCGCGCCTGAACGACTGGGTTCCCCCCACCCTGGCCGATCGCGCCGAAATCGACATTCAGGCCGGACGCCACCCGGTGGTGGAACGCACCATCGAACAGTTCACCCCCAATGACTGCACCCTGAATCCCGAGCGGCGCATGCTCTTGATCACCGGGCCGAACATGGGCGGCAAATCCACGTTCATGCGCCAGGTAGCCCTGATCGCCCTGCTGGCCCGCATGGGCAGTTTCGTGCCAGCACACGCGGCACATGTGGGGCAAATTGATCGCATCTTCACCCGCATCGGCGCAGCGGACGATCTGGCCGGCGGGCGTTCCACCTTCATGATGGAAATGACCGAAGCGGCCGCCATCTTGTCGGCCAGCACCGAGCAAAGCCTGGTGCTGATGGACGAAATCGGACGCGGCACGTCCACCTACGACGGTCTGGCATTAGCCTGGTCGATCGCCCACCGCCTGGTCACCCACAACAAGGCGCTGACCCTGTTCGCCACGCATTATTTCGAGATCACGCGCTTGCCCGAGCAGGTACCCCAGGCCGTCAACGTTCATCTTGCGGCCGCTGAATCACCGTCGGGCATCGTGTTTCTTCATGAGGTTCGCCAGGGCCCGGCCAGCCGCAGCTACGGTATCCAGGTAGCGCAGCGCGCCGGCATTCCCGCAGCCGTCATACGCCAGGCCACGCGCGAGCTGGCCAAGCTGGAAGCACGTACCGCCCCCACACCGCAACTGGATCTGTTTTCCAGCCTTTTTGATCAGGAAACCGAACAGGGGGCCCGTGAAGCGCTGAATGAACACGAGCATGCCGCAGGTGGAACGGACGAAACCGAACACGTAGCGGCTATGACTTCACAGGCTGCCGTCAAAACCGCGCATGTTGCAGATCTGAACACGAGCAACATAGCACACGCTGCAGACCATCAAGCAGCACCCTCGGTTCACGAACATACGCCCCCCCTTGACACAGCCGCCCTACCCGAACCCGACCCGCTTCACCTGGCGCTGGCTGCCATTGACCCCGACAACCTGACACCGCGCGAAGCACTGGATACACTGTACCGCTTGCGCACTTTGATGAAGACATCGTAATGAACATCAATGAACCCCTGACGCTACTGGGTGGTCTGACCCCGGAAACCTTCATGCGCGATTACTGGCAACGCAAGCCGCTGCTGATTCGCCAGGCCATCCCCGGTTTCAAGCCTTCGCTGTCCATTGAAGACATCCGTGAACTGGTCACCCGTGAAGAAGTCGAGTCGCGCATGATCTGGCGCGACGCCAAAGGCTGGCACATGGCGCAAGGCCCCTTTGAAAAACTGCCCGGACCCCGCAAGAAAAACTGGACAGCGCTGGCCCAAAGCGTGGATCTGCACGACGATGCCACCGCCGAACTGATGCACCAGTTCCGTTTCATTGCCGATGCCCGGCTTGATGACCTGATGATCAGCATCGCGGCCGATGGCGGTGGTGTGGGCCCGCACTTCGACAGCTACGATGTCTTTCTGCTGCAAGGGGTGGGCAAGCGCCACTGGCGCATCAGCCAGCAAACCGACCTGAGCCTTGAACCCGGCCTGCCCCTGAAAATCCTCAAGAACTTCCAGGTCGAAGAAGACTACATTCTGGAACCGGGCGACATGCTGTATTTGCCACCGCATGTGGCCCACGACGGCATCGCCCTGGGCGACTGCATGACGCTTTCGATTGGTTTCCGTGCGCCCACCCAGGCTACGCTGGCGTGTGGCCTGCTGCAGGCGGCCAATGACCAGATTATGGCCAATCTGGGTGACTGCAGTGGTTTGTATGCCGAACCTGCACTGCCCGGCCCCGTGCTTGACGAAACCTACAAAGATCCGGGCACCCCGGCCACCGAAACGCCGGCACGCCTGCCCGAAGGCCTGATCAATTCAGCACTGCAAGCGGTTTCAGCGGTGAAGTTCACCCCTGAACTGGCAGAACGCTTCCTGGGCCAGTGGCTGACAGAATTGCCTGAAGCTGCCCTGTTTGATCCCCCGGAAGATCCTGTGGATCTGTTCGAACTTTCACTGCCTGCGCCGGGTTGCCTGGTTCTGGACCGTTGTACCCGCCTGCTTTATCGCAACGACAGCCTGTTCATCAATGGCGACGTGGCGCCCGAACCTGCCAGTGCTGCATTGCGCAGCCTGGCCGACGCCCGGCGTCTGGATCTGAACAGTGATCTGGCTACCACACTGACCCCTGAAGAACGTTGCATGCTGACCGCCTGGGTTGAAGACGGCTGGCTGCGTTACAGCACCTGAACCACCCACCTTGGCAACCTTGGGCAGGGGGATAGCCCCCTGCTCAAAGCAGACTGCTCCAAACCGGCCGTTCAAAACAAGACCTTCAAAGCCCGCTATTCAGTTTCGAGCCTTAAGCTGCTGCAGCTCAGCGTGAATGGCATCAAGCTTGGCGTGCAGTTCATCGCGCTCTCGTTGATGCTCAAGCGCCTGGGCTGCCTGCGCCTTTTCTGCATCGTTTTCACCCAGACTTTGCATCGTGTTCACGATAATACCGATAAAAAGATTCAACATCGTGAACGTTGCAATCAGAATGAAGGGGATGAAAAAGGCCCAGGCATACGGGTAAATTTCCATGACAGGACGGGAAATACCCATGGACCAGCTTTCAAGAGTCATTACCTGAAACAAGGTATAGAACGAGCTTCCGATGGAACCAAACCAGTCAGGAAAACTTTGACCACAACAGTGTCCAGCACGGCCTGAAGGCGTTGTTCAGCGGTGTACTCGGTGGCACGTTTTTCGGTCGGCTGGGGCGCCGTCGGATCTGACATTCTGAAGTCGTGTAGCCATTTACGAAGGCTATGGTACGGCACATTCAGCTCATCGGCCATCTGGGCAATGGTGCGACCGCGTCCACGATGCAACGTCTTGCGGACGGCTTCTTGTTATACGGCAAGGCCGTAGGGGCTCATAGTTAAAAAAACCGCTCCCTGCCAGGCAACAGGCCCTTCAGGCAAGCTCGATACGCAAATTTTTCCCGAGTGCTTTGGCTGCACTGCTTAATGTGGTCAGCGTCAGGCTAGTATCGGTTTCGTCCAATAAACGATTGAGCGCAGCGCGGCTGGTGTGCATTTTTTCAGCCAAGGCTGTTTTGGTCAGATGTTGAGCTTTCATTTCTTGCGCGATCTGCCAGGCCACGACGCGCTTGATCGCTACGGCTGTGGTTTCTTCCAGTATGGCTTCTTCAGCCAAAAAGTCATCAAAGCTGCTTCCGATATGTTTATTCATAGGGCGCTCCTGAATTGTTGCAATCGCCGTTTGGCGATATCGAGGTCTTCCTGTGGCGTGGCGCGTGACTTCTTGATAAAGCCATGCAAGTAGAACGATTGTCTGGCTATCTACGGTAAAAAGGATGCGAGCAATGCGATCGGCGAGGTGGATGCGGACCTCCCAGAGGTTCTTTGCCAACTTGCGCACCAAAGGCATCCCTATCGGCCAGCCGAACTGGACAGTCTTCACATCCTCGCCAATCGTTCGTCGCTCTGAGGCAGGCAGAGACCTCAGCCACTCTCGGACGGGTTCGTTGCCTCTATCGGTAAGAAAGAAGCGGATGCTAAGGGAGGGCGTGTTCACGTGTGGCATTGTGCCAATAATGGTACGTTTTGACAATGAGTCGCCCCAACGTCTTGAGCGTGAAGGGGGATACCGCTTCAGCGGGCTTTTTTATTGAAAAACCAATACACTAGGTGGTACCATTGCGGTATGAACCGGGTTTTCAAATTGCGGCATTTTGTCCGCTGGATGCGCAAAACTGAGCTGACAGATGCCATGCTGTGTCAGGCTGTCTATGAAATGTCGCAGGGGCTAATTGATGCTGACTTGGGTGCGGGCGTTGTCAAGAAAAGGATTGCTACCCCAGGCCGAGGCAAGAGCGGCGGGATGAGAACCCTGGTGGCAACAAACAAAGGTGACCGCTGGTTCTTCATGTTTGGGTTTCCCAAAAATGAACGCGCCAACATCAGCGATGCCGAGAAAGAAGCCTTGCAGGAATTGGCGCATGACTATCTGAGCAAAACAGCGGTCGAGTTGACCGCCCTTGTTTCTGATGGTGCTTTACAGGAGATTTGTCATGGGCACGACCCAAAAAACACGGGCACGTAGCCCCATCATGGAAGCCGTGCACGAAGCGGCCGCTGATCTGCACAGGCATGGGTTTATTGACCAGCGCAGAATGCGCAAATACGACTTGATGTGCCTGGAGCCTGTTACTGGCTATGATGCCCAGAAAATCCGCTCTTTGCGCGAACGTTACCAGCTAAGCCAGTCGGTTCTTGCGTCCCTGCTGAATACCAGCCTCTCAGCGGTTCGTCAGTGGGAGGCGGGCGACAAACGGCCCGGTGGCCCGTCGCAAAAGCTGCTCAGTATCCTCGACCACAAGGGCATTGATGCCTTTGTTTAAGCCATGCCGGTGCCAGTTGCTGATATGCTGATACAGGCATGCCCCCCGTGAAAACGGGGAAATGAGGCAGCTATGCTTTTTTATGTGCTGATATGGCTGGGTGAGGCATGAAAAAGTGTTGATATTCAGTATGTTGAGTTTCTGAACATCTTACGCTCACCCAAACCCCGGCTTGACGCCGGGATAACAGCTTTTAGCGGTTGTCCATGTTCGACAACAGCACAGCAATGATACGTTTGGCTGTATTGTTGTCTTGCAACTGGCCATTGGCATCGAGCACCGTAACCACGGAACCTGAGCCTTGCTCAGCCACACGAATGCGAAGCGCCTGAGCTTCGGCCGTGTTGCGGGCACCGAACATGCGGTCAATGAAGTTGGGTTGCTCGATCTTCACGCCGGTGTCGCTGTCAAGGTAGCGAATGAAGTAATCACCCGTGGAACGATCGCGGTCTTCCACATTGAAGCCGGCAGAATCAATGGCCACACCCACACGACGCCAGGCACGATCAAAGGGCTCGTTCAGGGTAAGAATGGCCTGATTCGGGATCTGCTCGACCTGTACGGCATTAGGTGCCCGTTCGGCCTGCGCAACCTGGGTACGGGCCTGCTGCACGTCGGTACCCAGGAACACCATAAGGCGAGCCAGCATGGCTGCATTCAGGCCGGGATCTTCTTTGCCGAATGTCCATTTGAATGTTGTTCCGTCGTCAGTGGGGGTTTCGACCATGTGCTGATGGCTGATGAAGACTTCAGTTTTGCCATTCACACGCTCAAGCCGTGTACGGAAACGTTCACGCTCGCCGCTGTCGTAGACGGAATCAATGATGGCGCCAAGCGCACTGCGAATCCAGTCTTCGGGGATCTTCGCTTTGTTTTCAGCCCAATCGGTTTGAATGAGACCGGCACGGGGGTCTTGCGAGGCAATCGTGAAACCCTGGTCACCCCAGAATTCGACAATTTTTGGATAAACGGCATCGGCTGATTGATCGATGACAAGCCAGCGAAGATCGCCATCGCGCACCACGCGAATACCCTCAACCTGAGGCAACACGCCACTTCCTGGTGTGGCCGAACGACCCGCCTGCTGTGCCTGAGCGTACTGGCTGAACGTGGCAACGCCTTCAGGCGCACGGTAACGGGCATCGGCGTTAGCCTGGGTGAGATCGGGGGGAATGGTTAAAGGGTCACCACGAACCGTACTTTTGTAGTTTACCGACTCTTCAAGGCCAAGGGCCTGATTTACCGAGGCGCAGCCTGAAAGGCCAAGCGCCCCGACAAGGGCCAGGCCGGCACAACGTTTGCTTGTAAGGAGTGTCATCATTAGATAAGGCCCGCTTCTTTCAGGGCACTGCGGATCACGGGGTGATAATGTTCGCTGAGGGGTGTGAGCGGCAAACGGTAGCCCAGGGCGGTAAGTCCCATTTCGGCAACCGCCCACTTCACGGGGATGGGGTTGGCTTCCACAAAAAGCAGTTTGTTCAGATTACCGAGGCGATTGTTGAGTTCGCGGGTACGCTGTACATTGCCTTGCAGTGCTGCTACGCACAATTCATGCATAAGACGAGGCGCAATGTTGGCGGTAACCGAGATATTTCCGTGCCCGCCCAACAGCATGAGTGCGGCTGCCGTGGCGTCATCGCCGCTGAAGACCTGAAAGCCCTCGGGTGCATCGCGCACCAGCAAGGCCCCACGCGCGATATCGCCCGTAGCGTCTTTCACGCCCACGATATTGGGCACACGTGCCAGACGCAGAATGGTTTCATTCGACATGTCGGCCACAGTGCGGCCAGGCACGTTATACAAAACAGCTGGAAGGTCGACCGCTTCGGCAATGGTTTTAAAGTGCTGGAACAGACCTTCCTGGGTGGGTTTGTTGTAGTAAGGTACCACCGAAAGACCCGCCTGGGCACCGACACTTTGCGCGTGCCTGGACAATTCGATGGCCTCAGCCGTTGAGTTTCCGCCCACGCCGGCAATGACAGGAATACGACCGGCAGAGTGTTCAACGGCCACTTTGATGAGTTCTGCGTGTTCGTTGACATCGACCGTAGGCGATTCGCCCGATGTGCCCACAACCACCAACGCATCGGTGCCTTCCTCAACGTGCCAGTCGATCAGTTTTCGGTATGCGACGAGATCAAGAGAGCCATCGGGGTGCATGGGGGTGATCAGTGCCACCATGCTTCCACGAAACGTGGGCGTCGTAGATTCCGAAGAAGTTGCCATAATTGAAGAGAGCTCCTGTAGCTACCGAAAACGACCGGTTATCCGGCCTGAGAATGAACGTGCAAGTTTAACGGATAAGTGGGAAAAGTTATAGAAACCTTGCATCAAGGCCTTACCTTTGCACAGACAGCCATGCGTGGCTGCATTTTCACAAAAACCAGCCGATGATGGACTGCCCGAATGCCAGAAATGGCTTGAGCACGACCCAAAGAACACCGGTCAGCATCAGAATGATCAAAATGATCATACCGTAGGGCTCCAGGCGTGAAAACTGCCAGGCGGCTTTCGAAGGCAGCAGGCTGAACACGATGCGTCCGCCGTCAAGCGGCGGCAGCGGCACGAGATTCAGCGCCATGAGCACCAGATTCACATTAATACCGGCAATAGCCATCTGTACCCAGAAACTGGATAAATTTGAACCGCTTTCAGCCAACAGACGCAGACTGATTGCCCAGATGACCGCCATGACCAGATTGGAACCCGGCCCGGCCAGGGCTACCCAGAGCATATCGCGCTTGGGTTGACGCAAGCGCCCCCAGTCAACCGGAACCGGTTTGGCCCAGCCAAACAACAAGCCCGCCCCGCCCATCAGTTTGGTGGAAAACAGCAGCACCAGCGGCACGATGATGGTGCCTACGGGATCGATATGTTTGACTGGATTGAGCGTGACACGCCCTGCTTGCCAGGCTGTAGGATCACCGAACATGCGGGCCACATAACCGTGGGCCGCTTCGTGCAGCGTAATGCCGAAAATGACCGGCAATGCGTAAACGGTGATGGTTTGAATCAGGGAGTCCATGGGGTATCCGGCCGGTGATGCATTCAGTCGAGACCCAGCATGGAAGGATCGCCCCCCCCACGACGAACGACTTCGGGAATTTCCTGGGTAAGATCAATGACGGTTGTAGGCTGCAAGGGGCAGGCGCCGCCATCGATGATGGCAGCCAGGGCATGACTGTAGCGTTCCTGGATGGCTTCGGCATCGTTCAAAGGTTCGTCTTCGCCATCGGGAATGAGCGTTGTGGACATGAGCGCCCCCCCCGCCGCTTCCAGCAGAGCCAATGTGACCGGATGATCCGGAACACGGATACCGATGGTTTTGCGGGAAGGGTGCGACACGCGCCGTGGCACTTCACGGGTGGCTTCAAGAATGAATGTCCAGGGCCCGGGTGTTGCCATTTTCAGAAACCGGTACTGCCGGTTGTCGACACGTGCAAAATGCCCTATTTCGGAAAGATCCCGGCACAACAGGGTAAGGTGATGCCGTGCATCGAGCCCCCGGATGCGCCGCAAGGCATCGGCGGCCGATTTGTCGTCGAGATGGGCAACCACCGCGTAACTGGAATCGGTGGGAACTGCCACCAACCCGCCCTTGGCGATAAGCTGCCCCGCCTGATTCATGAGACGGGGCTGGGGATTCTGCGGATGAACGGTAAAGTACTGTGCCATAGTGTGCGTATGCTACCACCAGCCGGGGTTCACGTGCAGCATGATTTTTTAGTGCACGCTTGCATGAAAGAAAAAATTCATGCTATATTCTTGCTTTCTGATTAACGCCATACGGCTTAAACAGCTAGTGGTGACCGTAGCTCAGTTGGTAGAGTCCCGGATTGTGATTCCGGTTGTCGTGG
>JAAYGT010000052.1 GCA_012727555.1 Alcaligenaceae bacterium
TATCACACGGCGTGTGCGCGTGGAACGGATGTAGATAAACCACGGAACCTGGCCAAGAGCGTGACGGTGGAGTGATCGGGCAGGGTGATTTTGGTCTTGGGCGGACAAATGGGTTGACACGTTCCGCCCCTTTTTAATCAAGCCTTAATTACTAACCTTTCAGCAAGTAGTGTCATTCCAAGATATACCAGCACTCGGGTTGTTTGAAAAAAGACTTCACCAAGGGCCGAAACACCCCGTCGATGACGTTCATGGTCCCGGTGTGGGCAGCGTCCAGGCTTTTTAAGTGTGTTATTGGTGCGATAGTCTTTGCCGTAGGCAGCCAGCGCCCAGGGCCAGTCGCATTTTCGCGTTCAATGGCGGTGGCAGGGTGGTTGGCCGTGAGCGGGTTCGTTTCAATCTGGTTCGTGTTCATGAGCAGGGCTCCTGAGAGCGCAAGAACGTGTAAAGCCAGGCCCGTGCGCGTGCGTGTTGTGTCACCACAATGGCATCGCAATGGTTGCTGACGTTGCCGTGTACGGGTTTTTCTGAAATGATCACGTCGGCCCCCAGCCAGCGGATGGCTTCAAGATTTCGACGGTGCACGAGTCGCCTGGCGTCTATAGGCTAAGTGGAAATTGAGTTTTTATTCAAGTATTTTTATTATTAAAAGTCCATTGTTATCAGAACGTTAGGTCCATATAATGCGTTAGGTAATTTTAATTATTTTATTTGGAAATACATGCCCGAATGGAAATTTTATGGTCGAACTGAGGCGTTATCAGAGCTGAATCGAATTGTGAGTGCAGGGCGATGGTTTTTTTGTCGTATTGAAGGCCGTCGTCGGATTGGTAAAACCTCTTTACTGTCGCAGCTTGTCAAAAGCGATGACACGTTGTCCGAGCGTCTCATTTATATGCAGGTTCCTGATTCTGATGAGCGTGATGTTGCAGCGGCCTTCAAGCGCTCATTGACTGACTGTGAACATGGTCTGGCAAAAAGCTTGAGCGCAACAGTGCAGGATTTTCCTTCCATGGCGAGGGCTATCGGTGAATTGTGCCGCGCTGGTTTGGTTGTTGTCATCGACGAATTTCAGTATTTCACTCGCGCGGTGCTGAAAAGTTTCAACTCGTTTTTGCAGGCCGAGGTTGACAGGCTGCGTGGTTCTAACATCAAGCAAGGCGGCTTGTTTGTTTTAGGCTCTTTGCATGCCGATATGAATCAGCTTCTTGAGGACAAGGCGGCACCGCTTTATGGCCGACTGACACAGCGCATCAAGTTGGATCACTGGGATTTTGAGGATCTGCTGGATGTTTTCCGTAGCCAGAATGTGCGTGAACCTGCACAGTGGCTCACTCTCTGGACGTTCTTTGAAGGGGTCCCAAAGTTCTATCACGATGCCTATGAGCAGGATCTTTACCAGGTTGAGTCCGACAAGTTCGCTGATGAGCTTCTGGCCAGGATGTTTTTACGTAGTTCAAGTCCGTTATCCGAAGAGGCAGATACCTGGTTCTTGCGCGAACTTCGGGGGCGTTCGCTTTCAATGCTGACCTTCCTGGCTGAGCATCCGGGCTGCGGTAACGGCGAATTGTTGGCGGGGGTTGGTCCACCCGAGGAAAAGACACAAATAAGCGCGTATTTGGTCAAGCTTGTTTCAAACTACGAGATGATTGCCAAGCTGAATCCGGTGTTCTCTGATGGGAAAAGCCGTAATGCCCGCTACTACATTGCTGATAATTTTCTGCAAGCCTGGCTGGCGGTAGCCAAACCGGCACGCGAGGCTGCACGCATGAAGCCGATTCACAAAACACTTGATCTGGCGCGACCGCGCCTGATGGGTGTTGAGGGCTTTGCTTTTGAGAAGCTTATTCGCAAGCTGCATCACGAATGTTCGCGAAAGGGTAAGGGTGATTTTGACTTGTCAAGTTTACAGCTTGGGTATTGGAATCGCCCCAAAGACGCGAGTCGTCACGTGGAAATCGACCTGGTGGCGCTAGACGAACCAAATAAGCGTGTCAGGTTCGGGTCGTGCAAACGCTCAGCGGACGCACATACCAATGCGTCGCTTGACGGGTTTGAAAGGCATGTTGGCGGTTTTCTTGCAGCCAAAGATCATCGGCATATGCAAGCCTGGAGCAAGGAAATGGTTCTTTTTTCGCCGACGTTCACCCAAGGTGACCGTGCGCACTTCTTGGGCAAGGGTTATCAGGTCAAAGATTTGAACGATTACGCGGCGCTTTTTTAAAAAGGATGCCAATGCGGGTAAGTGCTGTCGGCGCTTACGAGAATACGCGGTTATTTGACGGCGTCATTTAGCAAACGGGAAAAATCGTACGTTAAGCCGTGGGCGAAATAACGCATTGCAGAAATATACAAATTTTTGTATATTCATTGCATGACTAGTTCAAAACCCGTTGAATTCCGAGGTAGTTCTCTTGATGATCTTCGTGCCTTTCCCCTCTCGGCAAGGCGCGAAGCAGGTCATCAGCTCGATCAGGTGCAGAGTGGTCATGAGCCGGATGACTGGAAGCCCATGAACACTGTCGGTCAAGGTGTGAAAGAAATTCGGATTCGGGATTCTTCCGGTGCGTTCAGGGTCATCTACGTTGCCAAGTTCGCCGATGCTGTCTATGTGCTTCACTGCTTTCAGAAGAAGACAGAAAAGACGAGCAAGACCGATCTGGACGTGGCTGCAAAGCGTTACCGCGACTTATTACAGGAGCTAGGCCAATGAACAACCAACGATTTGCCAGTGTCTGGGATGCCATCGAGGACACCCCGGAAGAAGCTGAAAACATGAGGCTGCGTTCCGTGCTCATGATGGCGCTGAAAAATCATCTGATTCGCACGCAAATGAGCCAAGCACAAGCCGCCAAGCTGTTGGGCGTGACTCAGCCACGCGTCTCTGACCTCATGCGCGGCAAGATCAACTTGTTTGGTCTCGATGCATTGGTGAACATGGCCACAGCGGCTGGACTTCACATTGAAATGCGTGTGTTCGAAGCTGCATAAAATCATGGAGCAGTGCTCCTGGACTCCGAATTGTACAAGTGCTATACCGTAGCGGTCGGCCAGTGCCTTGAAGCCTGCCGCTCAATAAAAAATGAGCGCAGTGTCAGAAAATCAATTTTTTCTTGATTCACTCACGTAAAATCGGGCCTTCAAAGCAAGAAAACAAGGTTTTTTGCCATGAACCTGGTTGGATACGCTCGCCTGCTGGAAGCGCTGCCGCTCTCTGCATTCCCTTTGCGCCAGCCCGCAAAGGTGCAGCCGGTAACCCGCATTAAACTGATTGGTGATACCTTGGCCGTTCCGCCAGGGGCTGCGCCTGCACCTGATGATCTGCTTGGTCACCTGCTGTTCGCCCTCAAACACGAGGGCGTCAACCTGACTGTTCTTGCGCAGGCCCTTCCAAAAATACCTGCAGTGGTTATGGAAGAGGCTTTCAAAAAAAGTCCGAACGGTATCTACATTCGAAAAGCGTGCTTCTTGTACGAGGCTTTCACCTCGAAAAAATTGCATCAGCATGCCCCGGTGCGGGGCGCATTTGTTCCGTTGTTTGATCCGGCGCTGTACGTCTCAATGCCTGGAGAACGTAATTCCCGCTGGCGAGTGCAGTTCAATGGTCTTGGAACATTGGCGTATTGTGCTACGGTCGAACGGACTCCCGAGATTGTGGCGCTCCTTGAATACGATAGTATTACCCGCGCGCGGCACTTTATTCGAAGCTTGCCTGCCGGCATGATGGATCGTGCCATCAACTGGGCCTACCTGCACGAAACCCGTGATTCCTTCGCTATCGAGAAGGAGTCACCAAGTGACGACAAGGCGCGTAAATTCATCCAGTTGCTTCGGCAAGCCCACGAGCGTATTCCACTGAGTGAGGACTACTTGGTCCATCTTCAGAATGCAACCATTTCGAATCCCTATGATAGGGCTGCGGCATTCCGGCATGAGCAGAACTATCTGGCGAGTGGCTTGCAGGGTGCTGCGGGGGTGACATACGTGCCTCCTGATCCGGTACTGTGCCGTGAGCTGATGTCGGAATTGATTGGTCTGGGCAACGACATGCCGATGCATATCGACCCTCTGGTCGCCGCGGGCATCCTTTCGTTTGGTTTCGTTTTTCTTCATCCATTCATGGACGGAAATGGTCGCCTTTCCCGTTTTCTGATTCACCAGACTTTGTGCCGTGCCGGGGCACTCGAGAACGGGTTGCTCCTGCCTGTTTCTGTTGCAATGAAACATGAAGAGCGTTTGTATCTGGAAACATTGCAGCAATTTTCCCGCCCTGCGCGCGAATTCTGGAACGTACGCTGGATCGATCAGGGACAGTACGCGTTTGAATTCACGGGTGATTCCGCGATCTATCGTTTTTGGGATGCCACCCCAGGGGTTACGTTCACTCTGGAAATGGCCAAACGGGCGCTGGAGGTCGAGCTGCGTGAAGAGACCATCTTTCTGGAAAACTACGACAAGATCATGCGCACAGTGAATGATGCCTATGATGTGCGTGGCAGTGACCTTGCCAACCTGGTGATGATGTGTCTTGCGAATCATGGCACTGTGTCCAGGAACCGCCGCAAGCAGTACCAATACTCGGTTCAGGCTGACGTGTTCGATTACATTGAACAGGTCACACGTGCTGTACTTGAACAGAAGGCGCATGAAAAGTGGCCACCTGACTATGACGGTTCCGGTGCAGATGAAAAGGCGGGCTGATGCAGCGATCCATGCAACGAACAACCGTTGGAAAGCGGCAACGCCAGCCCCGGTTTCGCATGGTGGTTTTTAGTCTATAGTTCAAATGCCCGTCAATTTTGTGCCGGGCGTGGGGGTGTGTTGTGCAACAGTCATCGTGGCACACCACACCGGGAATCGCACGATTCATGCGCGAACTGCGCGTGAATCCGGCTGCCGGAGACATCATGCCTGCGCTTCCCGCCCCAATGCGCTGAATGCGTACTGCTTTCTTGTCGTGCAGCAACGTAGTCAGCGTAAACAGCCTGTTATTCCTGTATTCATAAAAAGGACACACCACGCCATGGATATGCTGCACCGAGCCGCTGCCACTGAGTATCCCGTACCTGCCCTGTACCTGAACGGTCAATGGGTCAACGGCGCAGACCGCCCGACCGAACCTGTACTCAACCCTGCCACGGGTGAAACCCTTGCGCTGCTCACCCACGCCACCACAGCCGATCTCGATGCGGCACTGCAGGCCGCGAAGGCCGCATTTCCTGCCTGGCGTGCAACCGCGCCGGCTGAACGCAGCCGCATTCTGCGCGCAGCGGCCACACTGTTGCGTGAACGTGCCGACCACATTGCACGCATCATGACGCTGGAACAGGGCAAGCCGGTGGCTGAAGCCCGCCTGGAAATCCTTGCCTCGGCCGATACCTACGACTGGTATGCGGAAGAAGGGCGTCGCAATTACGGTCGTATCGTGCCTGGCCGCACGCTCAACCAGCGTCTGTCGGTGCTGCATGAACCCGTGGGTGTGTGCGCGGCATTTACACCCTGGAACTTCCCGGCCATCACGCCCGCCCGCAAGATCGCGGGTGCCCTGGCGGCTGGTTGCACCCTCATTCTGAAACCTGCCGAAGAAACGCCCAATACCGGTCTTGAACTGGTGCGCGCCTTGCACGATGCAGGCCTGCCTGCCGGTGTCCTGAATGCGGTCTTCGGTGTGCCCGGCAATGTGTCCGGCTATTTGCTCGATTCCCCCGACATTGCCAAGTTCTCCTTCACGGGTTCAACCGCTGTTGGCAAACTGCTGGCCGCCCAGGCGGCCAAAACACTCAAGCGTGCCACCATGGAACTGGGGGGGCATGCACCCGTCATCGTGTGTGCCGATGCCAACATTGAAAAAGCGGCCGACATGCTGGTGGCCGGCAAATTCCGTAACGCAGGGCAAGTGTGCATTTCGCCCACCCGCTTTTATATTGCCGACAGCATCTATGAAGATTTCCTTGCCGCCTTTGTCGAACGCGTCAAGAAAATCAAGGTCGGCAATGGCCTTGAAGAAGGCGTGACCATGGGGCCGATGGCCAATCCGCGCCGACTCGATGCCATGAAGCGCCTGGTGGCCGATGCCGTTCAGCACGGTGCGCGTGTGCTGGCCGGGGGCAAACCGGCCGATGATTCCGGTTTCTTCTGGGAACCCACCGTGTTGGCCGATATTCCTGAAACGGCAGCACTCATGAACGAAGAGCCCTTCGGGCCTCTGGCGCTCATGAATCGCGTACAGTCGGTCGATGAGGCCATCAGCCGTGCCAACCGCCTGCCTTATGGTCTGGCGGCCTACGCCTTCACCCAAGACAGCGCAGTGCGCACCCAGTTGGCTCGCCAGCTGCAAACCGGCATGCTGGGCATCAACAGTCTGGCCGTTTCAATGCCCGAAGCGCCGTTCGGCGGTGTTAAGGAAAGTGGCTGGGGTTCGGAATGCGGCATTGAAGGCTTGCAGGCTTACTGCGATGTCAAACTGATCAGCGAGGACTAATCCTTGTTGGTTTGCATGACGGGCAGCGCCATGGCCGGGTATTTTTTTAAACGGTTTCATGGCGCGCCCAGGCAGTAAGCAGAACCGGCTTTCCGTTCAAGTGCCGGGCCCTGAGCTCTTTTTGCAGCCCAGGGTTCGTGCACCGTACGGCCAGGTTCTCTCAGAGTACACGCAGCACGCTTCACCTGCCTACCGAAAGCGTCATGGCCAGTTTTTCACGCCTGAACCGCTGGCGCAGTTCATGTGTGCCTGGGTTGCCCGTAACGGCCCGTCCAGGGTGCTGGATCCTGCCGTCGGGCTGGGCATTTTCCCGTCAGTGTTGCAACAGGTCAGTCCTGATTCAGTGATAACCGCCCTGGATACCGATCCGGCGGTGCTCGATTTTGCGCGGTCCGTGCACGGGCTTGAGCACGTGAAGTTCAGTGCGCATGATTTTCTTGCCTTCGATCCGGATACCACCTGGGACGCAATTGTGGCTAATCCCCCGTATCTGCGGCATCACGATTTTTCCTACCCGCACAATATTTTTCAGGACATCAGCGCGCGTGTGGGTTTCCGGATTCCTGAAACCACCAATTTGTATGCGCTGTTCATGTATGAAATTGGCCGTCGGCTTGCCGTTGGGGGGCGGGCAGCCGTTCTGGTACCGTCAGACTGGCTCAGTGCCAATTTCGGGCGACCTCTCAGGCAGTATTTGATCAATCAGGGGCTGCTGCGTGCTCTGGTGCAGTTTGCTCCCGAAACCGGTTTGTTCCAGGGGGCCTTGACCACATCGTGCATTGTTCTACTCGAGCGTACTGCGGCTGCGGCAGGCCCGGCACCGTGCGCCGAGGCGCCGGATACCCCTGATCCGCTTCGATCTGTGCGAACGGTATTCGTGTGTGCAAAAGTTCGCCCGGCGCAGCTACTCGAGGCTCTTGAAACAGAGGGCCCGACCCCTGTTTCGGGTGTCACGGGGCCCGATGGCTCAATGTATCCTGCACCGTCTCAGGCGGTGACTTTACGCGTTCAGGATCTATCCCCGGCTATGCTGCGCACGGTGCGTAAATGGGATACCTTTTTGCGTGCTTCACCGGGAGCGCCTGTGGCCGCTGCCGGGTCTGAGGCTGCCGTTTTGCCTGTACCTGCATGGGGCGTGACGCCGGTTGTCGAACACGAAAATACAGTGTCACTACGTGCCATTGCCCGGACACGGCGTGGCATCGCGACCGGAGCCAATGGTTTTTTCCTGATGTCTCGTCAGCGTGTCGAGGAACTGGGTATTCGCGGGGAAAGTTGTGTGCCGTGCGTGGGCAAGGCTGCACACGTAACTGGCCTGTGTTTCACCGCCCATGATTTCAACGCGCTTTCCGATGCACGGCACCCTGTGCATTTACTGGCGATTGCCGGTGCGCCCACCCCGGCAGAACAGGATTATCTGTTGCAAGGCGAACAGGCCGGTTTGCCGGCCCGTTATTTGTTGTCGGTGCGTTCGCCCTGGTTTCGCATGGAAAACCGTGAGCCTGCGCCCATCTGGGTTTCAGTGCAGGGGCGCCGGGGGCTGCGCTTTATTCGCAACGCGGCTGGCGTGTGCAACCTGACGGCATTTCATGGTCTGTACCCGCTTGATACCCGCCCGGTGTATCTGGATGCCTTGACCGTGTGTCTGAACAGCCGTGCGGTGCAGCAGGCCTTGCAGCACGAAGCCCGGGTTTATGCAGAAGGGCTGGTCAAGGTGCAGCCTGATGACGTTCTGGATGTGCAGATCCCCAGGCTGGAGTCCCTGTCCGGGTCTGCTCTGGAAGGCCTGGCAGGCTTGCTGCCCGACCTTGACAGAGCCTGGCGCACTGACCGGTGCTTGCCCGAGGTCTTGCTCAGTGCCATTGACCAATTATTGGGTGTGCGAGGCCCAGCGATGTACCCAGTGGCTGGTTGATGCATCGTGATCGCCATGTACACCGGTGCCGGCAAGCGCGCCCTGAATGCCTTTTGCCAGCACTTTCCCGTATTCAACCCCCCATTGGTCAAACGGGTTGATGCCCCAGAGGACACCCTGCACAAAAATCTTGTGCTCGTACAGCGCCAGCAGCGCCCCCAGTGTTTCGGGGGTCAGGCGCGGCAGGACGATCAGATTCGAGGGTCTGCCACCGGCATGAACTTTGTGTTTGGCCAGCCAGCGGGTGTCGTCTTCGCCCAGTTCGTCAGCCCTGGATTCCGTGAGGGCACTGTCGAGGCTTTTGCCGCGCAGCAGCGCTTCACGCTGGGCCAGGCAGTTGGCCAGCAGGCGGCGGTGGTGATCGGGCCAGCCGTGGTCTGCGTGTTGACAGGCAATGAAATCAACCGGTGCGCCGTCAGTGCCCTGATGCAGCCACTGGAAGAAGGTGTGTTGTGCATCGGTGCCCGGCATGCCCCACACGGCGGGGCCGGTGTGTACACCCGCTGGCTGACCGGAATGGGTGACCGATTTGCCGAGGGATTCCATGTCGAGTTGCTGCACATACGGTACCAGATTGGCCAACCGGAAATCGTAGGGCGCCAGGTTCAGTGATCCGTACCCCAGTACGCTGCGGTTGACCAGACCCGAAAGCGCCATTTGCACCGGGGCATTCTGATGGATGGGGGCCTGGGCGAAGTGGTCGTCCATAGCGGCGGCACCGGCCAGCATGCCGGTGACGACGTCAGGGCCGACAGCCAGCGCGGTGGTCAGGCTCACGGCAGACCACATTGAGAAGCGCCCGCCGACCCAGTCCCAGAGCCTGAAAATATGCTGATCGGAGACACCCCATTCGCGCGCCTTGTCGGGGCGGGCCGTGATGGCAACCACCTGCTCAAATGGGTTGGCAATGCCTGAAGCGCGCAGCCATTCAATGGCCCGTTGGCCATTTTGAAGTGTTTCTGCGGTGGAAAACGATTTGGACGCCACCACAATCAGTGTGTTGCGCGGGTCAAGACCGGCCAGCCCGCCTTGCACGGCGTGGCCATCGATGTTGGCAACAAACCGGACAGTACGACGCATGTTGGCGTACCCAAAGGCGGAGACGGCCAGACGTACGCCCCAATCGCTGCCACCGATGCCGATATGAACGATATTGTGCCAGCGGTAGTCCCGGTTGGCCCGTTCCACGAAACGCAGCAGGCGTTCGCGCTCGCAGGCGACATCAGCGACCGGGTGGTTGCTTCGAAGCTGGCTGTGCCAGGCAGCGCGGTCTTCAGTCGGGTTGACCATTTGACCTGCAAGCAGACGTTCGCGCCACACAGGGAACTGCCGGGCGTGCAATAGTGCCTCGGCGGCCTGATCCAGTGCGGTCGAGGCGTGCTGGGCGCTTTGATCGAGCGTGAGCCCGGCAGCCTGGATCAGACGTAATTGGCTGACCTGCAAGGGCGCTGCCTGGCCCGCTGTCTTGAACAGCGCCCATTCCGGCAGGGTCGCCAAAGGTTCCAGCGCTGATGGGTTGAAAGTGGTGTGCAGGGCAGACAAACGATCCACGGGGTCTCCTTGTATATCAGGCCGTGATTTTAAACGTTTTGTTTCAAGGATGGGCCGCAGATGCTTTGGCAGTGCGACGTGCCAGTGCAAGTACGGACTGAAGAAAGGGTGATTGATCGTTACGACGCCAGCTGAGCATGACCGGTGATGTAAAGCCGGCCTCGCTGACCGGGATAGAACGCACATCGTTCCGGTGCAGCGCCCGAACGCCACCGGGTACCAGAGTGACGCCGAGCCCGGCGGCAACCAGTCCGACGGCGGTTTGGAGTTCGTTCACTTCCTGCGACAGGGTTGGCGTACAACCGTGTTTTCTGAAGAGCTCCAGTACATGATCGGCATA
>JAAYGT010000053.1 GCA_012727555.1 Alcaligenaceae bacterium
CAGCTGGACCCTTGTATCCCCGGTCAGGGCCGCAACAACGGCGTGCTCAAGCACCCGCTGCGTCGTCACACCCCGACAAAACCTGATGTTTCGACTGATTGAACGAGCTTCCCGTTGCATGGGGCAGTATCGCGTTGCAGGTGGTCGTACAAACAACACATGAGCAGCAAGGCCTTGGTACGCCAGCGGCAATTACACACACGATCATGAAACCTGAAATGGCCTTGCTTTCAGCACCCCGTGTATTTCCATGCAAGGTCTGTGCTGGGTGGCACGGCGCGGGGGCTGCTTGAACACGCCGAGTGCGCGTTGCCAGACGGGGAAACAAGGGCCCTGCTGTCTGAGCCTGGACGATCCACAGGATCGGCCGGGCGAGTTCAGGGCCCGCCCCGTCTGGCAACGCGTACGAGGGAAGCCCATGCAATGGGCCGTGTGATGCAGGCCACGCGCCGTGCCGCCCAGCATAGACCGGGTTAAGAACTCACGCCGTTACAGAAGGAACCCGCCCGCCTGCTTTAGAAGCCTGCATCGCGACAGAAGAATTCAAACGCCGAACAGCGAAAAGCTCAGGCTTTGCAGCAACATGATGGCAATCTGGGCCAGAATGAGCAGCACCAGCGGCGATAAATCGAAGCCACCCAGGTTGGGCAGAATGCGCCGGATCGGGTTCAGCAGCGGGGCGGTGAATGTTTGCAGGAAAGGCATGACGGGCGCCATGGGGTTCACCCATGACAGCAGGGCCTGGATCAGCGTAGCCCACAGCACCACATTGAACGCCCATTTTGCCAGCGTGAGTACCGCCGCGATCAGTGCCGGAGGCAGCATGGCAACAGGCGGTAACTGCTGAACCAGCACTGCCCAGGTCAACAGCAGGTAAACCAGCGCAACCAACCAACCTGCCACCAGGCTGGACCACTCAATGCGGTTGCCGGGTGGCAATACTTTGCGGATCGGGTGCACCAGCCAGTCGGTGGCGCGCAGAATGGCCTGGGAATAGGGGTTGAAGGGGTGCAGGCGAATCGCGAAGATCCAGGCGCGTGCGATCAGCAGGATACCCAGTGCCGAAAAGACAACGTTGAACAGGAAAAGCAGAATATGGCTGAACATGGCAGTTTAGGTTGGTTGGAGCATGCCCTGATTGTCGCATGGTAGCCAGAAAAAAAAGCAACCCGCGCAGGTTGCTTTTTCTGGATAACCAGGGAAAGGTTCAGGGCCGGTTACCGGTTGGGAAGGGCCATGAGGCTTTGGGGTTGGTCGCTTTCTTGGCAGCGGGTGCATCGGCCGTTGCCTTGCGTGCCCGGGCAGCGGTTTTGGCTGAAACACCGCCTGTGTCAGGCTGCGCCGCTGTTTTGGCTGCTGTTTTACGCGCGGCCGCTTTCTTGGCAACCGGGGTATCGGTTGCCGGTGCTGCCATTTCAACCGGGGCCACTTCAGTTACAGCCGTTTCAGGCGCGACCGATTTCCTGGCGGCTGCTTTTTTGACCGCACTTTTCGCCGGTGCCGCTGTTTTTGCGGTTTTTGTGCTGGCCGCCGCTTTGGGTGCAACCGTCTTTTGAGCGGGTGTGGTTTTCACATCGGGTGCTTTGTCGGCTGCACTTGCCTTCTTCGCAGCCGTTGTCTTCTTCACGGCCGGCGCCTTGTCGACGGCCGCCGGCGTTTTCTTAACGGCTGCTGCCGTTTTCGCAGGTGCTGCTTTTTTGGCAGCTGCTTTCGTTGCAGCCGATTCGGCAGGAGCAGGTGCCGTGGCTACGGTTTTTTTGGGGGCTGCAGCTCGGGTGCTCCCGGACGATGCGGCTTTTTTCACGGGTGTTTTTTTTGCTGCTGCCTTTGTGGCTGTCGCCATGATCATGCTCCTTGAGGTCATATCGAGGAAAACGCGTAAAGTCTACCGTAAGGGTGAGGCTATTTGAAGCATTATTCCCTGCGTGCAGTGCATTATTCCCAGCTCAGGGCACCGCCTGTCTGGTATTCAATGACACGCGTCTCGAAAAAGTTGCGTTCTTTCTTCAGATCGATCATTTCAGCCATCCAGGGGAAGGGGTTTTCTTCCTGCGGGAAAAGCGCTTCCAGACCAATCTGCTGGCATCGGCGGTTGGCAATGAAACGCAGATACGACTTGAACATGGCCGCATTGAGCCCGAGAACCCCGCGCGGCATGGTGTCTTCCGCGTAGGCGTATTCCAGTTCCACGGCTTTCAGGAACAGTTCGCGCAATTCCTCGCGGAACTCAGGGGTCCAGAGATGGGGGTTTTCAAGTTTGATCGTGTTGATCAGGTCGATGCCGAAGTTGCAGTGCATGGACTCATCGCGCAGAATGTACATGTACTGTTCTGCAGCACCGGTCATTTTGTTCTGCCGTCCAAGCGCCAGAATCTGGGTGAAGCCCACGTAAAAGAACAAACCTTCCATCAGGCAGGCAAACACGATCAGCGATTTCAACAGCGTTTGATCCGCTTCCGGTGTTCCTGTCTTGAAATTGGGGTCGGCAATCACGTCGATGAACGGGATCAGGAATTCGTCTTTGGCGCGAATTGACGGAATTTCGTTGTATGCGTTGAAAATCTCGGCTTCATCAAGGTCGAGACTTTCAACGATGTACTGGTAAGCATGTGTATGGATGGCTTCTTCAAAGGCCTGGCGCAGCAGGAACTGGCGGCATTCAGGCGCCGTGATATGGCGGTAGGTACCCAGCACAATGTTGTTGGCAGCCAGCGAATCGGCCGTGACAAAGAAACCCAGGTTGCGTTTCACGATGCGACGTTCGTCTTCGGTCAGGCCATCCGGATTTTTCCAGAGCGCGATATCGCGTGACATGTTGATTTCCTGCGGCATCCAGTGGTTGGCGCAGGTGGCCAGGTATTTTTCCCAGGCCCATTTGTACTTGAAGGGTACCAACTGATTGACATCGGTCTGACCGTTGATGATGCGTTTGTCGGCGGCGCGCACGCGACCCGTGCCTGTCGCTGCCTGTCCGGTTGCTGTTGCAGCCGAGCCTGCCATGTTGCCGGCCAGTGGGGCGCCGGCGGGGGTGGCGGTGCCCTGAGTTTGTGTTTCCCAGTTCAGCATGATCGATCCTTGATGTTTTTGGTCAATGCCGCGGTACGTTGGCCGCGGTCTGTTGTAGCCTTGCAGGTGAGCCGGCGGGTTTCGCACTGCCGGCTCTTTCAGGTGTTTTTTGTCTGTTGCCTTCGAGACCGTGAATAATTCACGGTGAACCGAGTGCTTACTGGCAGGCCTCGCATTCCTCGAAGCCGTCATCGCCCGGGCGCATGGTGCAGACGGCACCCACGATCTCGGCTTCCGGCAGGTTGGCGGGTACGGTCGCGGACAGGGCGGCCGCAGCGACCATGCCTGCCGCCGCTGTTGCGCCGGTACCGGATACTGCGGCACCTGCCGCCGGCGCATGAGCCGACACTGCGTTCAGTTCGCCACCGCGTCCGGTGGATTTTTCGGCGTTGGTGGCACCGATGGAGCGCAGGTAATAAGTGGTCTTCAGGCCACGTACCCAGGCCAGTTTGTAGATGTCGTCGAGCTTCTTGCCCGAAACGCCGGCCATGAAAATGTTGAGCGACTGGGCTTGGTCGATCCATTTGGAGCGACGTGCCGCGCATTCAACCACCCACTGCGGGTCGATCTCGAAGGCGGTGGCGTACAGTTCGCGCAGATCGGCCGGGATGCGGTCGATGCGGGCCAGGCTGCCGTCAAAGTATTTCAGATCAGCTACCATGACTTCATCCCAGAGACCGCGGGTTTTCAGGTCGCGCACCAGGTAATCATTGACCACCGTGAATTCACCCGACAGGTTCGACTTGACGTACAGGTTGCGGTAGTTCGGTTCGATGCAGGGCGAGACGCCGATGATGTTCGAAATGGTGGCCGTGGGGGCAATGGCCACGCAGTTGGAGTTGCGCATGCCGTGCTGGCGGATGTGGCTGCGCAGGGCGTCCCAGTCGAGCGTGCTGCTGGTGTCGATGTCAACGTAACCACCGCGCTCGGCGCGCAGCATGGCCAGGGTGTCCTGGGGCAGAATGCCCTGGTCCCAGAGCGAGCCCTTGAACGTTTCGTAGGTGCCCCGTTCAATGGCCAGTTGGCTGGACGCGCGATAGGCGTAGTAGCAGACCGCTTCCATGGACTGGTCGGAAAATTCGACCGCAGCCTGGGATGCAAACGGAACGCGCATCATTTGCAGGCAATCCTGGAAGCCCATGACACCCATGCCCACGGGTCGGTGGCGCAGGTTGGAATTGCGTGCTTTCGGCACAGCGTAGTAGTTGATGTCGATCACGTTGTCGAGCATGCGCATGGCGGTGCTGATGGTGCGTTCGAGCTTTGCGTGGTCGAGTACATACTGGCCATTGGCTGTTGTCTTCAGGTGAGCCGCCAGGTTGACCGAGCCCAGGTTGCACACGGCGATTTCGGTCTCGCTGGTGTTCAGGGTGATTTCTGTGCACAGGTTCGAACTGTGGACTACGCCCACGTGTTGCTGTGGCGAACGGATGTTGCAGGGATCCTTGAAGGTGATCCAGGGGTGGCCGGTTTCAAACAGCATGGACAGCATTTTGCGCCACAGCGAAATGGCCGGAATCTTTTTGAACAGCGTCAGTTCACCACGCTCGGCGCGCGCTTCGTAGCCCAGGTAGGCTTCTTCGAAGGCTTTGCCGTATTTGTCGTGCAGATCGGGGCAGTCGGACGGCGAAAAGAGGGTCCAGTCGGCATTTTCCATGACACGCTTCATGAACAGGTCGGGGATCCAGTTCGCGGTGTTCATGTCGTGGGTGCGGCGGCGTTCATCGCCGGTATTCTTGCGCAGTTCCAGGAATTCTTCGATATCCAGGTGCCAGGTTTCAAGGTAGGCACAGACGGCGCCTTTGCGTTTGCCGCCCTGGTTCACGGCCACGGCCGTATCGTTCACCACTTTCAGGAAAGGCACAACACCCTGGCTTTCACCGTTGGTGCCCTTGATGTGGCTGCGCAGCGCGCGCACGGGGGTCCAGTCGTTACCCAGGCCGCCAGCGTACTTGGCCAGCAAGGCGTTTTCCTTGATGGCGTCGTAAATGCCGGCCAGGTCGTCGGATACCGTGGTCAGGTAGCAGGATGACAACTGGGAGTGAATGGTGCCCGAGTTGAACAGCGTAGGGGTGGAGCTCATGAAGTCGAAGGACGACAGCACTTCGTAGAATTCGATGGCACGGGCTTCGCGGTCGGTTTCATTCAGGGCCAGACCCATGGCCACCCGCATGAAAAACACCTGCGGCAGTTCGATGCGCTGGCCGCGAATGTGCAGGAAGTAGCGGTCGTACAGGGTTTGCAGACCCAGATACGAGAACTGCAGGTCGCGTTCGTGTTTCAGTGCGGCCCCCAGACGGGCCAGGTCGAACTGCCCCAGTTTGGGGTCGAGCAGTTCGGCGTCGATGCCTTTGCGGATGAATTCAGGGAAGTAAGCCGCGTAGCGTGTGGCCATTTCGCCCTGGGCGACTTCTTCGCCCAGCACTTCCTTGCGGATCGTGTGCAGCAGCAGGCGCGCAGTGACCTGGCTGTAGGATGGGTCGTTTTCCACCATGGCACGCGCTGCCAGGATGGCCGACTTGAACACTTCTTCGACGGGAATGCCGTTGTAGATGTTCTTGACGGTTTCTTTCAGGATGCTGTTGGTGTCGATGGGGTGGGGCAGATTGGCACCGGCGGCATCCACGGTGGCCCGCAGTTTTTCGATATCCAGCGGTTTTTCAACACCATTGTCGGTGACGCTGATCAGTGGCTGGGCTGCAGCGGCTTCTGCCTGGGCGCTTTCACGGGCGCGTGCGCGTTCCTGGGCACGCTTTTCGCGGTACAGCACGTAGGCGCGCGCAACATCGTGCTCGCCCGAGCGCATGAGAGCCAGTTCCACTTGGTCCTGGATGTCTTCGATGTGAAAGGTGCCGCCGCCGGGCCGGTTGCGTACCAGCGCATTCACGACCTGTGTGGTCAGGGTGTCGACAAGTTCACGAATGCGGGAAGACGCTGCGCTTGGGCCGCCATGAACGGCCAGGAAGGCTTTGGTCATGGCTACAGCGATTTTGTGCGGCTCAAACCCCACCACGGCGCCGTTACGGCGGATCGTGTGATAGTTGTTCCAGTCATGGTCGGCCAGTTGCGACAAGACTGGAATGAATGATGGGGCAGGCTCGTTGCGTTCGGCAGCAACAGACGTGGTGTGCATTCGGATCTCCGTGATCGGGCAGGCGTGAAAGAACGCGCCGGGGCAGTAAATTGGATGGTGGCCGTGTTGTTTGCAGTCTGGCTTTGTGCGCGGGCCGTGCAGGCGATTGCGTAGTGGTCAGGCTGCTTTTAACCACAATATGTAGTGGTTTATTGGAATGAAGGCACTAAGTATAGTTAGATTTGGGCCTGTGCCGCAAGTCGTTTAATTGTTGGTTTCATGCCGTGTGGCGTTGCAGCAATCGATGCGCACACCTTTTGAATCGGTGGCAGAATGAGCGTTTTTGGCAGGCATTATGTCTGTCGTTCATGTTCAAAACCAAGAGGTAAAAATGCGTAAGGCTTTGTGTGGGGCGCGCTCGGTCGCCGGTG
Organism: Alcaligenaceae bacterium; assembly: GCA_012727555.1. Classification (GTDB taxonomy): domain Bacteria; phylum Pseudomonadota; class Gammaproteobacteria; order Burkholderiales; family Burkholderiaceae_B; genus JAAYGT01. The sequence goes on from JAAYGT010000053.1 coordinate 6,571, forward strand.
TGGCTTTGTGTCTTGCAACCCTGGTGCTGGCCGGGTGTGCAACGCAAAAAGCGCCAGTTGTCGCCGAGGATCCGCGCACGTGTGCTGCTGCACCGGCGGGTGAACCGTTGATCGGTAACTGGCTCAGTGTGCGCAAGCAGTCGGGTGTTGCGGGTGAGCTACATACCTTGTTCACCTTGAATGCTGATGGCACCATGGGCTACGTGGTACAGCTCAAGCGTTCCCGCAAACCGGCCCAAGGCTTGTCGGAATCCGGCTGCTGGTCGCGCGAGGGTAGCGAACTGGTGTTGCGCACCCTGCAGTCGAATGGCGAACATGTTGACCCGAGTGACCCTATTTACGTGAACCGTTACAGCGTGGTTTCCAGCAGCGACAAAGCACTGGTCATGCAGCATCAGGGGGTGCGCACACAGGCGCGACGCATGCCCCCCGATTACAAACTGACCTGGTAACCGGCGTGAGCCTTAACCTTTCAGCGCGTCCAGACGCTCAAGCACCGTGTCACGCCCGATCAGCGCCAGCACGGCGCCGATCGCGGGCGTTTGTTTCTGGCCCGTTACGGCAACGCGCAGCGGAATGGCCAGTTTGGGCATTTTCAGGCCATGCTCGGTCAGCATGGTCTTGATGAGCGCATCGATTTCTGCTGTGGTCCAGTCGGTCAGGGCGGCAGCCCGTTGGGCAAAATCCTGCAGCAGTGCACAGGCTTCCGGCGTCAGGTGCTCTGCACGCAGTTCGTCGGGCGCGGGGGTGAACGGGCGGCAGAACAGCATGGCTTCATCGGCCAGTTGGTTCAGGGTTTCGGCCCGGTCTTTCAGCAGGCCCATCACGGCAGCCAGGTCGGTGGCGGCGGGGTCACCCTGGCGTTCCAGAATACGGGGTGCCACGCGGCGGGCCAGGTCGGTGTTGTCGGTGTGCTTGATGTAATGCGCATTGACCCAGTTCAGTTTTTTGGGGTCCCACTGCGCGGCTGATTTGGTCAGGCTGCGCGTGTCGAACCATTCAACCAGCTGCTCGCGCGTGAAGATTTCATCGTTCCCGTGGCTCCAGCCCAGGCGTGCCAGGTAGTTCACCATGGCTTCGGGCAGGTAACCCTGGCGATCGTAATCGATGACGCTGACGGCGCCGTGGCGCTTTGACAGCTTTTCACCATCGGGGCCGAGAATCATGGGCACATGGCCATATTCTGGCAAGGTGGCGCCCAAGGCCCGCAGAATGTTGATCTGGCGGGGCGTGTTGTTGACATGGTCATCGCCCCGGATCACGTGGGTGATCTGCATGTCCCAGTCGTCGACCACCACACAGAAGTTGTACGTGGGTGTGCCATCGGGGCGGGCAATGATCAGGTCATCGAGTTCACGGTTATCAAAGGCGATCGGGCCTTTGATCATGTCATTCCAGCTCGTGACACCTTCGATGGGGTTGCGAAAGCGCACCACCGGTTTGCGGTCGGCAGGGATCGGGGGCAGTGTTTTGCCGGGCTCCGGACGCCAGGTGCCATCGTAGCGTGGTTTCAGGCCCGCAGCACGTGCCTTTTCACGCATGGCTTCTACTTCTTCCGGGCTGCTGTAGCAGTGGTAGGCCGTGCCCTCGGCCAGCATCTGGTCGATGACCTGACGGTAGCGATCCATACGCTGCATTTGGTAAAAAGGGCCTTCGTCATGCTCCAGATTCAGCCAGGTCATGCCGTCGATGATGGCCTGAACGGCTTCCGGTGTTGAGCGTTCGAGATCCGTGTCTTCGATACGCAAGATGAACACGCCTTTGTGGTGGCGTGCAAAGGCCCAGGAAAACAGCGCGGTGCGGGCGCCGCCCAGGTGCAGGTAGCCGGTGGGCGAGGGGGCGAATCGGGTACGTACGACGGAAGGGGCAGAGGTGGTCATGGGGCCTGTGTTTCAGCGAGACACCCGCACAATGGCCGCACAGTGTTTCAGAGGGCGGACAAAACGGGTTTATTTTGAACGGAATGATGCTATTTTAAGTGATGCTTGCTGTAAGACCGCTTCCGGTCTGTATCCGTTCTGAATTTCACAGGAAAACATCATGCTGCGACATCGCCTTGCGGCCTTGTTCGAACCGCGTTCCGTGCTGGTTGTTGCCGACTGCGATCTCCCTGTCATGGGGGCGGCGCCGCGCTGGCTGCAAAGTGCCCTGACCTGTGTACGGTTGTCCGGTGCCAGCGTGTCGGTTCCCGAAACGCTGGAAGGTGTGGCATCGGGTGCGCGCGTTGATCAGGCGGTGGTGTGTGTGGCCCATGACCGGTTGCCCGACGTGCTTGATGCGGTGCGTGTGCATCGGCCGCGCGTGCTGGTGGTGCTGGCCACCCGGCAACCGTCACCCAATCCGGTCGAAGACATGGCCTATTGCCAAAGCTGGGCACGCCTGAATCAGTGTATCGTTCTTGGGCCGCGCGCCTTCGGCGTGCAGCGCCCGCATCTGGGCTTGAATCTTACCCATCAGCCCTCCACGCCCATGGGCGGGCGCGTGGCCTTGCTGGCCCAGTCCCGATCCATTACATCGGCGGTGCTCGATTGGGCGGAAGACATCAGCATGGGTTTTTCGGCCGTGGCATCGCCGGGCGATGAATCCGGCGTCGATATCGCCGATCTCCTCGACTACCTTGCACTCGATGTTCGCACCGACAGCATTGTGCTGTACCTGGAAGAAACCTCGTCATCGCGCAAGTTCACCAGCGCCTTGCGGGCGGCAGCCGGTGTCAAGCCTGTGGTGGTGCTCAAGGTGGGCGACACCCGTGAGCCCTCGCGCGAGCACGAAGCCGTGTTCAATGCCCTGCTGCGCCGTGCCGGTGCGGTGCGGGTGCAGTACTTCATACAGCTTTTTTCTGCTCTGAAAGTATTGGTTTATACCCGGCGCCCGCGCGGGCGCAAAATTGCCTTGTTTTCCAATGGCAGTGGCCCTTCCCGTCTGGCGCTCGATGTCATGGGTGAGGCGCAGTCGGTGTTCAAGGCCGACCTGGCATTGAACACCGTGCGTGCCCTGCGCGAAGCCCTGGAGCCCGGCGCCGAAACGGCCAACCCCGTTATCACCTATGCGGGTCTGACACCCGAGGTCTTGCGCGCTGCGGTCGGTGCCCTGGTTGCGGATCCTGGTGTTGATGGTGTGCTCGTCGTGCTGGCGCCCGATCCCTTGGCCGATCTGGCCGCTTCGGCCCGCGAACTGGCCGCCATGTCGGCCGAAGCCCGCAAACCCATTGTCACCTGTCTCATGGGTGATGCCCGTATGCGCGATCTGCGTCATCTTCTCGATAACGTGGGCACCCCGGCTTTTCGTACACCGGAATCGGCCGCCAGCGCATTCGGTATTCTGGGCGCCTATCACTACAACCAGACCCTTGCGCAGCAGATCCTGCCACCCGAACCGCTGGGGTTGCCCCCGCGTGTCGAGCAGGCGCGGCGCATTTTACGGCAGGCCCAGACTGAACGCCGGCGCGCGCTCACCGATGCCGAGTGCTGGCAGGTCATGGCTTGCTTCAACTTGCCGCCTGCCTACGAACAAGCGGGTGGCGGTGCTGGCGCCACGGAACATGGCTCCGATGATCACCCCGATCTCGCGGTGCATGTGCGCCGCGATTCCCGCTTCGGGCCTTATATCGTGTTTGGTTCTGCGGCCGAGCTTTCCTCCCAGTCAGGGTCCGTGCCCACACCCGAACTTCCGCCGCTCAATCGTTACCTGGCGCGTCAGTTGGTGCAGCGCAGTCAGGTCTGGCGCCAGACGTTGTCGCGCGAGATCACGCCGTTTGTCTTCGAGCACCTGCTTGAGGCGCTGGAGCATGTGTCTGAACTGATCAGTGAACTGCCCGACATCGAAACCCTGATCATTGATCCCGTGCGCTACGATGACAACCACCTGACTGCCGTGCGTGTGCGGATCACGCTCAGTCAGGCATCCATGCTGGTGCTGCCTGAAACGGCGGGTTACCAGCATATGGCCATTCACCCGTACCCGCGTCATCTGGTGCGCACCATGGCATTCCATGACGGTTCACCCTGGTTATTACGCCCCATACGGCCCGAAGACGCCGAACCTTTGCAAACTTTTGTGCGCGAATTGTCCGATGAGTCCCGCTACATGCGGTTCGTATCCATGCTGCGTGAACTGACACCGCGCATGCTGGCGCGGTACACACGCATCGATTACGATCGTGAACTGGCCCTGATCGCCACCGTCAATGTGCCTAATCCCGAATTGCGCGGCCGACACCAGGAGCGCATCATCGGGTTTGCCCATTACCTGCGCAACCCGGATGGCCGTGGTGCGGAATATGCCCTGGTCATTGCCGATGACTGGCAGCGCCATGGCCTGGGCAACCGGCTCATGACTGCCCTGATCCATGCTGCCCAGGATCAGGGCCTGACGTACATCGACGGCCTGGTCCTGGCCAACAACCGGCCCATGCTGGCGCTCATGACCAGCCTGGGCTTTCAGGTCGATAACGATGAAGAAGATCCGGGCATGCGGCGGGTCTGGCTCGATCTGGGTGAAACCCGCAGCAACTGATCAGTCGCGCAATACCTGCTTCAGGAAGGCTCCGATGGCCTGGATTTCTTCCAGGCTGACCGAGTGCGGCATGGGGTAGGTGTGCCAGGCTACGTTGTAGCCGTGTTCCTGCAACCAGGCCAGCGATTCCTGGGCGCGTGGCAGTACCACGACCGGATCGTGGGTGCCGTGGGCCATGAAGAGGGGCGTGTTCTGGTTGGCGCTGTGCCGTTCGGCAGCTGTAAGGGCACGCAGGGGCAGGTAACCCGACAGGCACACCATGCCAGCCAGGGTTTCCGGCAGGCGCAGGCCCGTTTGCAGTGTCATGGCGCAGCCTTGCGAAAACCCGGCCAGCACAATGTTGCGGGTGGGGATGCCGCGGGCATTTTCTTTCTCGATCAGGGCACGAATGGCGTTTTCCGAGGCTCGCAGCCCGGTTTCGTCTTCGCGTCGAACCAGATCGGGCTGGTAGATGTCGTACCAGGCACGCATGGCCATGC
>JAAYGT010000054.1 GCA_012727555.1 Alcaligenaceae bacterium
CGTTTACGCCGCCAACAAAGAGCGCACCATACTGTTTGACCAGTTGGGTGCTCAGTTTATGAAGGGCATCCTTGCGACGATTGGCGATCTTCGCGTGAATCGCACGGACACGTTGTTTCTTGCCGGCACGCTGCGCCACCGCCAGCGCGGGCTCCAGGTCGCGGTAAAAGCGCTCGGCCGGCACTTTGTCGCCCTCGCTGGTGGTCACAAGATCCTTGAGCCCCAGATCAATGGCGCACGCTTTCTGAACCGCACTCGAGGCAGGCAGCGGGCGCTTAGCTACTTTAACCGTGACGTTCAGGTACCAGCGCCCGCGCGCGTCTTCTGAAAACGAGCCGCTGCCCAGGTCGTACTGATGCAGGCCATAGGAGTCCCACAAGGACAAGGGGCGACCGCAATACCATACCTGACCGTTGCGGTAGCTTAACGCGCTGGCTTTAACGGGGATCCAGCCCAGCGAGCGCCGGGCGCCGTGCGAAACGCGCCAGCGTAGCTTGACTTTCTTGAACTGTCGGCGACGCGTGCAATACGCTTCTTGAACGGCTTGAACGGTCTGAGAATGCAGGCCCAGCTCTTTACCCGCTCCCTTGGTGTAGGGCTGCATCGCGTAGGCGCTAAAGAATTCACGTTTACGTTGCCAGTGCGTGTAGGAAAGCTCATTGCAATAGTTCCAGACAAAATTCACCGCACGCGCCTGCTCGCACAAAAAAGCCCTGTGCTTGTCTTTTAAACGCAGACGCAAGGTACGGGTGGTGAATTCAATGCTGGACATACGGTCAGTATAACTCTGTTTTCGCCTTATATCCCCGGCCTGAAGGCCGAGGTTTTACGGCGATCAGGATAAAATGCATGAATCTTCAATAACAAATCATGCACTCGGTATTTTGGCCATGGCAACTCAACACGACCATTCCACTTCGCTCAAGGGGTCAGCCAGAGCGCTGGCTGGTCATCTTTGCGCCGGAAATATCTACCGGCGCGAAGATCTGTCGCGCCTGTCATCGGCGGTGGATCGCGACTTAGGCAAATTGGTGGCAGCTGGCAAACTAAGAAAGCTGGCCCAGGGGTTGTATCATGCCCCCAAGGCCTCACGGTTTGGGCCGCTACCCCCTGACGATCATCAGGTCGTGTACTCGTTCCTGCGCGGCGACAAAGACTTTCTGTTGTTCTCCCCTTCCTCTTACAACACAGTGGGCTTGGGAACCACCCAGCTTTACAACCGCACCTTGGTCTACAACCGCAAGCGCCACGGCATCTTCAAACTGGGCAACCGGGAATTTGATTTCCGCGTCAAACCCCGGTTTCCCCATCATCTTTCACCCGAGTTCTTGTTCGTAGACCTCCTGAACAACCTGGATGAACTGGCTGAAGACCGCGACAGCGTACTGAATCGCGCCCGCAAGCTGTGGCCTTCACTCGAATCACCCAAACTGCATGAAGCCGTACAACTTTATGGCAATGCTGCGACACGCAAACACATCAAGGTCTGGATAGATGACTCCGTTCCTGCATGAACTGCCCGACTTCAAAGACCTGATCCAAGTCGTTGCAGATCAGTGGCGGAGTCGGACTTATGAAGGTAGAGCAGGTGCATGACCACTCTAAAGGAAAAAGGCCGCACAAATGTAGCCTTTGGAAATAAGTAAGCCAAGCGAAGTAGCCCTTCGAGACACCAAAGAGGTAGGCGTCATCCCGACCTAGAAGTTGATTTTAGCAAGTAACCACGAACCGCCACACCTTAAACCGGCATGCTGGCAATTTCCTGGTACGCAGCCACCAGGCGGTTGCGTGCCTGCAGCGTAGCCTGGAAGGCAATGCTGGATTTCTGCATATCGACCATGACATCGTTCAGCGAAACACCGGGTTCGCCGGCCTGGTAGGCGCGGGCCTGGGCAGACGAGTGGTTTTGCAGCGCAGCAACGGAATTCAGGGTTCGCGAGAGTTCGTCGGCAAAGCTGCGGCCGCCGGTGCTGCCGATGTTCTGCAGCCCTTGTGCCTGCCCGAACGCCACACCCGCACCCGACGACGCCTGCCGGGCCAGGCCGCGCATTTGCGACAGTACACTTTCAATGGCGATGGTGTTTTCAATGGCCATGGGTATAATCGTTCAAAAAAGAATAAAGGTTTGCCCAACTTCGGTTTAACGGCACGGTTAGTCGTAACTTTACCACCAAAGCTGGCGCCAGATCACACGCGGCGCCATTCACCATTGGGTATTAACGGCAATTTCCGGTTATTATTCAGCCTCGGTGAAAAAATCATAGCTGTTTTTCTGCCACCTACTGTTTAATAGCGACACAAATTGTCGCACTTAACCGGCTAATTTGCCTCGTAGCGTATCGAATTATTCCTGGAGCCTGATCGCGCATGCTGACGAAGTTCGTTTTGTAATCCACGCCCCTTATTCTTAGTAAGTACGTCAACTGTTCACGATTACCTCTAGTGTCTCAAGAATGCTCCCCTTGCTGATCCAACACCCCCTGTTCACAGCACGTTCGAAGCCTTCGCTGCAGCCACGTTCCATGCCCCGGGGTTGCGCATGAGCGCAGCATCGCAGCTCATGGCGCGTTTGCCGGCCATTACCAATGTGGCGGGCTGGTCGCGCGTGGTTCAAATGGGGGTGGCGGCCGGGGTGCTGGCGGTTATTGTGGTGGCCATTCTCTGGATGCGCGAACCGCCTTACAAAGTGCTGTTTTCCAATCTTGAAGACCGCGATGGCGGTGCCATTGTTACGGCCCTGGCGCAAATGAATGTGCCCTACCGGGTGTCCGATACCGGCAGCGCCATTCTGGTGCCGGCCGACAAAGTTCACGAAACCCGTTTGTTGCTGGCCCAGCAAGGCTTGCCGCGCGCCGGTGAAGCCGGTTTCGAACTGCTGGATCAAACCCGCTTCGGCGCCAGCCAGTTTACTGAACAGGTCAATTACCAGCGCGCCCTGGAAGGCGAACTGACCGATTCCGTGGAAGCCATGCAGGCGGTGCAGTCGGCCCGTGTGCACCTGGCCATCCCCCGTGAATCCCTGTTTGTGCGCGACCGCCAGCCGCCCACGGCGTCGGTGCTGGTCAGCCTGTACCCCGGGCGCTCGCTCAGCGAGGCCCAGGTGTCGGCCATTACCTGGCTGGTGTCGTCCAGCGTTCCGCATCTTACGCCTGAAAATGTGTCGGTGGTTGACCAGAACGGCCGGCTGCTTACGGCCCCTTCGGGCGAAGCGGGCATGGAATCCACGCGGCGCGGTCTGGTGCAGGAAATTGAACAACGTACCGTGCAGCGCATTCTTACCTTGCTGAACCCGCTGGTGGGTGAGGGCAATGTGCGCGCCCAGGTCAGTGCCGAAGTCGATTTCGCCCAGCGTGAGCAAACCTCGGAAGTGTATCGGCCCAATCAAACACCGGGCCAGGCCGCCGTGCGCAGCCAGCAAACCAGCGCATCCTCGCAAAATGGCGGCGCCCAGCCACCGCAGGGTATTCCGGGCGCGCTCACCAACCAGCCTCCGGGTATTGCCGTGGCACCTATCGATGGCCAGCCGGGCGCCAATGCCCAGGGGCAGCCAGGTGCGGCAGGCCAGGGGGCCAATGCCGGTCAGGCGGCGCAAGGGGCCAATGCAGCCCAGGGTGCCAATGCGCCTGCAGCGGCAGCAGCAGCCTCGGGCAGCACACGCAGTGAAGCCACCATCAACTACGAAGTTGACCGCACCATAAGCCATGTAAAAACCCCGGTGGGCAACCTGCAAAGGCTGTCGGCGGCCGTGGTGGTGAACTACCGCATGAAAGACGGTGAATGGGAACCCCTGCCCGAAGAGGAAATCAACAAGCTCAATGAACTGGTGCGCCAGGCCATGGGCTTTTCCGCTGATCGCGGCGATTCCGTCAGCCTGGTGAACAGTCAGTTCAGCATGCCGCCGCCCACCCCCATGTGGCGCGATCCGGTGTACATGGATTACGCCACCCAAATTCTGAAGTATCTGGTCATTGCCTTTGCAATCTACATGCTGTGGCGTATTATTTTGCGTCGCCTCATGCTTGAATCCAAGGCCGCCCAGGAACGCCGTCAGGCTGAACTGGAAATGGAACGCCTTACGCGTGAACAGGAAGAATCTGCCGCCCGTATTGCAGCCGACATGAGCCGCTACGAAGACAACCTGTCCACCGCGCGCGAACTGGCGAAGAAAGACCCGCGTGCCGTTGCCATGGTACTGCGTACCTGGATGGAGAAAAAAGATGCCCCCAACCCAGCCCCGCAATCTCAACCAGAACGCTGAACGCTGCGCCATCCTCATCATGTCACTGGGTGAGGACACCGCCGCCGATGTCTTCCGCTACCTTTCAACGCGTGAAGTGCATGAAATCGGTACAGCCATGGCCAACCTCAAGCAGGTTACCCGTGGCGATGTCGATCGCGTTCTGGAAGAATTCCGCCAGGAAGCCGACCAGTTCATGGCGGTTTCCCTGGGCACCGATGAATACATTCGCTCGGTGCTGAACAAGGCCCTGGGCGCTGACCGCGCCGCCAGTGTCATCGAAGACATCCTGGAAGCGGATTCCCGTTCCAACAACGGCATCGATGCCCTGAACCTGCTGGAACCGTCTGCCATTGCGGAACTGATCAAAGACGAGCACCCGCAAATTCTGGCCACCATTCTGGTTCACCTGGAACGCGACCGCGCATCGGCCGTGCTGGGCTATCTGGACGACCGCCTGCGCAACGATGTCATGCTGCGTATTGCCACCTTCGGCGGGGTGCAGCCCGATGCCCTGCAGGAACTGACCAGCGTGCTGAACGATGCGCTGTCGGGCCAGGGCGCCAAGCGCAGCAAAATGGGTGGTGTACGTACGGCGGCGGAAATCCTGAACTTCATGACAACCACCGACGAAGAAGCCCTGGTCACCAGCCTGCGCGATATCGACGCCGACCTGGCCCAGCGCATTGTCGATGAAATGTTCGTGTTCGAAAACCTCATCGATGTCGAAGACTCCTCCATCCAGATCATCCTCAAGGAAATCGACACCAATTCGCTCACCATTGCGCTCAAGGGCGCCCCCGACGAACTGCGCGAAAAGTTTTTCCGCAATATGTCGAACCGGGCGGCCGAAATGCTGCGCGAAGACCTGGAAGCCCAGGGGCCGGTGCGCATGTCGAAGGTGGAAGAAGAACAGAAGAATATTCTGTCACTGGCCCGCAAGCTGGCCGAAGCCGGCCAGATCACCTTGTCGCGCGGCGGAAACGACGAATATGTCTGACCACCCGTTTGCACGTGGGGGGCGAAAGCCGGATACCCGCTGGCAACGCTGGATGCCGGATTCGCTCGATGCGCCGGTTCAGGCGCCCGAGCCCGAACCCGAAGAAGACCCCATTCCCGATGCCGCGCAAATTCGCGCTGAAATCGAGCACCTGAAACTGACGGCCCAGAAACTGGGCCATGCCGAAGGCTACAGCGCCGGGCATACCCAGGGCATGCAGCAAGGCATCAAGGAAGGGCTGGAACAGGGCCAGCAGCAGGGTTACGATGCCGGTTTCGCTGCTGGCCATTCCGCCGGCATGAAGCAGGCCGACCAGGAACTGGCCCAGTTGCATGCGGTGGCCCAGTCGGCGGCTGAATCGATTGCCCGCCTTGAAAGCGACATGGGGCAGGCCCTGATCCAGTTTGCCGTGCACATTGCGGAACAGGTGCTGCACAGCACGCTGGCGCTGCAACCGCAGGTGGTTATCGATGTCGTGCGCGATATCCTGCGCATGGACACCCACAATTCCGCCCTGCTCACCTTGCGCGTGCACCCGCACGACTACCACCTGGTGTATGCCTACCTGGAAACCGATCCGGCGGCGGGCAACTGGCGCTTGCTGGCCGACGAAACCCTGCGCCGGGGCGATTGCCTGGCCGAAACCCCGCTGGGCACCATTGATGCCACCCTGGCCACCCGCTGGCAACGCGTAACGGCGGCGCTGGGGCACCCCCTGCCACTGGGCCCCACGCCGGAACCGGCTGAACGGGCGTTGCCCTGGCCGACGGGGGGGGCACGCGGTGCGGCTGAAACAGGCACGGCTTCAAACGCCGCACCCACGGCATCGGCACGCGCAACGCCGCGTCAGCGCACGGCGCCTGACGACGCTACCGCCGCTGTCAAAAAACCGCGCACCCGGCGCAAGGCAACGCCCGAGGCTGACGCACAGGCCCCTGCAGCGGATACCCAAACACCAGGAACACCCCCGGATGCTGCGCCCCCGGCCTCACAGGACCCAACCCCATGAACCCGGGCCAGGATCTTCCCACCGCGATTGATCGCTGGCAAACACAGCTGGAACTGGCGGATCGTCGCATCCAGCGCACGGAATCGTGGTCGGCCAGCGGTCGCGTCACACGCGCTACCGGGCTGGTGCTGGAAGCCACCGGCTTGCGGCTGGCGGTGGGTGCGGCCTGCAAAATTCAACTGGGCCTGAGCGGCAATGCCTGGGCCGATGCCGAAGTGGTCGGTTTCAATGGCGATACGCTGTATCTCATGCCGCAGGGCGACATTTCCGGGTTGCCGCCGGGAGCCCGGGTGGTGCCGCTGGAAAGCACGGTTCTGCCCCCGGTGCAACTGCCCCGCAAGGCCCCCTCCACCACCGAGGCGCCGGCGATTCTGTCGCGGGTGCTGCCGGTGGGCGAGGCCATGCTGGGCCGGGTGGTCGATGGCGCCGGGCGCCCGCTCGACAGCCTGGGCCCGCTCACCCAGGCCATTCCCGCCGCCCTGACGGCTGAAATCATCAACCCGCTCGACCGCGAGCCGATCGACACCGTGCTCGATGTCGGCATCCGGGCGATCAACGGTCTGCTCACGGTGGGCCGTGGTCAGCGCATGGGGCTGTTTGCCGGTTCGGGGGTGGGTAAAAGCGTGCTGCTGGGCATGATGGCCCGCTTTACCAAGGCCGACATCGTGGTGGTGGGCCTGATCGGCGAACGGGGCCGTGAAGTGAAGGAATTCATCGAGCACAACCTGGGCGCCGATGGCCTGAAACGGTCGGTGGTGGTGGCGGCGCCGGCCGATGTTTCGCCCCTGCTGCGTCTGCAAGGCGCGGTGTATGCCACGCGCCTGGCAGAATACTTCCGTGACCAGGGCAAGCATGTGCTGTTGATCATGGATTCCCTGACCCGCTATGCCATGGCCCAGCGTGAAATTGCCCTGGCCATTGGCGAACCGCCGGCCACCAAGGGCTACCCGCCTTCGGTGTTTGCCAAATTGCCGGCCCTGGTGGAACGTGCTGGCGTGGGCGCGCCGCAGGGCGACCACGCGGCCGGGTCCATTACGGCGTTTTACACGGTACTGACGGAAGGCGATGACCAGCAAGACCCCATTGCCGATTCGGCGCGCGCCATTCTGGACGGCCACGTGGTGCTGTCGCGGTCGCTGGCTGAGTCCGGCCACTACCCGGCCATTGACATCGAGGCCTCGATTTCCCGGGTCATGTCGGCCATTATTCCGCGTGAACAGTTGAATCTGGTGCAACAATTCAAGAAAATGTTTTCACGTTACCAGCGCAACCGCGACCTGATCGCCGTGGGTGCCTATACGCCCGGCAATGACCCGCAAATTGACGAGGCCATTGAAAAATACCCGTGGCTGGAAGCCTACCTGCAGCAGGGGCTGGACACCCGGATCGATTACCCGGCCGCTGCCGGCGAACTGGCCACCCTGATGCAGCGCCGGCCCGGTTCAGTTGGGCAGCGCGGTCCCGGGCGCGCATAAAACCGAATACGGTCTAAGGTAGCTATGGCTCAAAAAAACGAAACCTTGCCCACGCTGATCGAACTGGCCCAGACACGGGCCGATGAAGCCGCCAAAGCACTGCAGCAAATAACATCGGAACGCAATAAAGCCCAGAAACAGCTGGATACCCTGCACGAATACCGCCTTGATTACGCCCGCCGCCTGCAGGAAGCCACACAATCGGGCCTGTCGGCCGGCAGTTACCAGAATTACCGTCAATTCATTGCCACCCTTGACACCGCCATTGTGGAACAAGGCAAGCTGATCACCCAGTTCGATCAAAAAATTGAAACGGGCAGAAAGAACTGGTATGCGGAAAAACGACGTCTTAATTCGTATGAAGCGTTACAATCAAGGCAAGATATGAAACTGGCGGCGCAACAGGCGCGCAAAGACCAAATCGCCAGCGACGAAATCTCCGCCAGCCTTTACCGCAGGCTGCGCCAACAACACTGACCAGGCACGCCCATGAACACTCCCCTGATCTCCGCCTTTCTGCCCGTTACCAGCCCGCCGCCTTCGGCAGGTGCCGGTGCGGGTTCAGTGCCTGACGGCAATTCGTTTGCCAGCATTCTGTCGGGCCAGCAGTCGCAGTTCGGGGCAACCCAGGGCAGCTCTTCGGCCTCGAATGGTCAAAATGTGTCGCAACAAAACAACGCGGCAACACAAACCGGTTCGGCCTCATCCAATGCGTCACAGGCTACCCAGTCTGGCAGCAACCCGGGTACCGGCTCGGCCACTGCGTCGTCCGGCAGCTCAGGGCAGCAAGCATCCTCTTCCCCGTCCGGCAACCAAAGCACGGCAGCGGCCCAGGGCGGCAGCTCGGCACAGTCCGCGCAGGAAGGGGCATCGGGTCAGGCCACCAACACCGCCGGCACGGCGGGTAGCCAGGGTGCTGCACAAGAGCAACCCGGTGCAACGGCAGAAACAACAGAAACGGCCGCAGCGGCGGCTGCAGCCGAACAATCGCAGGGGGCTCTGGCCATGGCGGGCCAGCAGGCGGCGTCGGCACTGCTGGCCGGCCTGAATCCGCTGCAG
>JAAYGT010000006.1 GCA_012727555.1 Alcaligenaceae bacterium
GAAGCCGCCCGTGAAGGCGGCCTGAATCTGGACGGCGTCACCATCATTGCCATCGAAGACCATCGTGAAGCCGCAGCCAAAGCGGTGGCCATGGTCAACGAAAAGAAAGTTCGGGCGATCATGAAGGGCAATGTGCATTCCGATGAACTGCTGGCCCAGGTGGTGAAACGCGAAGGTGGACTGCGAGGCAAACGCCGTATCTCGCACGTCTTTGTACTTGATGTACCCACACTGAATGAGCCTCTGTTCATTTCAGATGCGGCAATCAACATTGCACCTGACCTGACCACGAAAGTGGATATTGTGCAGAACGCGATTGACCTGGCGCGCGCCTGCGGCCTGGAACAACCACGCGTGGCGATTTTGTCGGCCGTTGAAACCGTCAATGTCAACATTCCCTCATCAATGGATGCAGCCATTCTGGCCAAGATGGCTGATCGAGGGCAAATTACGGGCGGTATCGTGGACGGCCCATTGGCCATGGACAACGCCATTGACCTGATGGCCGCCCAGACCAAGCACCTGGAGTCGCCTGTGGCAGGCCGTGCCCAGGTCCTGATTGTGCCCAACCTGGAAGCCGGCAACATGCTGGCCAAGCAACTGACCTTTGTGTCGCACGCACAGCCGGCCGGCCTGGTTCTGGGCGCCCGGGTGCCGGTCATGTTGACCAGTCGCGCCGACAACGAACGGGCACGGCTGTTTTCATGCGCACTGGCGCTGCTGTACGACGCGTTCAAATCCGGCAAGAAGGCCTGATTACCCAGGCAGGAAACATGGCCAAGAGGCAGGCCTGTGGTATTATCATGGGCTGTGTTTGACAGCCTGCATGGCAGGCCTGCACGCCGTGCCGGGGTGGTGAAATTGGTAAACACAACGGACTTAAAATCCGTCGCCCTTTAAAGGCTTGCCGGTTCGATTCCGGTCCCCGGCACCATCAACACATCAACTGACGTCAGCCGATGCCTTTGTTTGCCTGAAAACCTGGCTCAAGCCCGCTGCCTCATCCTCTGAGCCAAACTCTTATGACGACACGGCCTGACCCCGCAGAACGGGCAAGTAGACCGTAAAACGTGCCCCACGACCTAATTCGCTGGCCACCTCAATTCGGCCGCGATGCATACTGACCAGGCCATGCGCTATTGACAAGCCCAGGCCAGTACCCTTGCCAAGCGGCTTGGTCGTGAAGAAGGGATCAAAAATGTGGGGCAGAACTTCTGGGGCAATCCCCTTGCCGCTGTCAGCGATTTCCACCCAGACCTGATCGCTGTCGTGGCCACCCCGAATGCGCACAACGCCGTGCGTCTCGACGGCTTGAGCCGCATTCAGCAGCAAACTCATAAACACCCGGCCCAGTTCGGCAGGCACACATTCCACCCGTGGCAATTCACCAATATCATTGCGCACATCACAATGGCGCAATTCATTGGCCAGCAGGCTGATGGTGGTCTCAATGGCCTGGCTGATATCAGCCTCTTTGCTGGCCCTGATCGCATCCACCCCGGAAAAATCCCTCAAGGCCTGAACAATCTGTTTGACCCTGGAAATACCTTCCTTTGATTCGCTCAGCATGGGGCCGATATCCTCCTTGATGAAACCAAGGTCCAGCTCGTTCCGCAGCGCCACGACCCGCGCGAACGGCCCGGACGCGGCATCGGAGGTCGGAACGGCCTGTTCGTAGGCCTCCACAATCCTTAGCAAGGCATTCATGTAGTCGGCAAGCGTATGGAGATTTGAATTGACATAACCGAGCGGATTATTGATTTCATGCGCCACCCCTGCAGCAAGAAAACCAATGGACGCCAGCCTTTCGGCCTGCAAGAGCTGATCCTGTGCCTGTTGTCGTTTGGTATTGGCTTGCGTCAGTTCGAGAACCAATTGCTGCAACTGCGCTTTAACTTCAGGTTACTCTGTGCCAGTTCAAGTTGGGCGTTGGCATAATCGCGATTCAAGTCCAGCGTTGTGGCGCACAGCGCCTCCAGTTCCTCGATGTCGAATTCGGCCAGGACCTGCAGCAGATTTCCGTTACGCCAGATACGGCCGTGCAGGGAACGGGTGCGCCCCATATATTCGCCGACTGTCAGCAGACCCTTGTGAATTTCGCCATCGATACCAGCCGACTTGTCAACGAGTGTCGCGAAATCTGGATGGATGAAAAAATGCCCTACCTGAACACCCTGCGCCTGCGATAAATCGGCTTCGATCAGTCGCAAAAAACCACGATTCGCCTCGATCAAGCAGCCCGTTTCATCGATCGTGGCAGCGACAATAGCGAGCAAGGGCTCGAAATGGGGGTCTATCCAGTGCATAGAAAATACTTAGCAAGTGCGCCGTAAACCCTCGCTCCAATCGGGCCTGGACGCGTAGCGTCCTTTAGCCGCAGGCGACCCGATTGGGCGGGGATATAAGGCGCGAACGCCAATGGCGTCCATGGGTTTAAGCCGGTGTTCTAAATGGATTAACGTACGTTATACATGATGATAAACTGACACCAAACACCAGTGTAAAACCAAATGCTCACTGCGACCAAGATCCGCCTTTATCCGACCGCCGACCAGGAACAACGCCTGGCCGTGCAGTTTGGCTGTGCGCGGTTCGTCTGGAACCGGGCACTGGCCATGAAACGGGCCGCATGGCAGGAACGGAAAGAATCGCTGTCCTGCTACACGATCAAGGGCATGCTGCCGGTGTGGAAAGCTGGCGAATTTCCGTGGCTCAAGGACGCCGACTCGCAAGTGATACAGGAGGTGATTCGGCATCTCGACCGTGCTTATCGCAACTTCTTCGAGAAACGTGCCCGACTGCCCAGGTTCAAGAAGAAGCACGCATCCCGCCAGAGCATCGCGTATCCGCAGCGCGTGAAACTTCAGGGCAACCTGGCCTATCTCCCTAAGGTTGGATGGGTGAAAGCGGTCGTGCACCGCGAGATCGTTGGCAAGATCAAGACCGTCACCGTTTCGCGGGAATCGACGGGGAAATATTACGCCTCGATCCTTGCTGAAGACGGTCGACCGGAAGTCGAAACACTGCCCCGCATCGAATGCATCGCCGGTATTGATCTGGGGCTGAAAGATGTGCTGGTCTCCAGTGCCGGGAGCACGTCCGGCAACCCGAAGCCCTTGCGTCGGGCGTTGAAGAACTTGAAACGCAAACAGCAAGCCATGTCACGCAAGATCGAAGCCGCGAAGGTGCGCTTCGAGGCCGCGAAGGTGCGCTTCGAGGCCGCGAAAGCGGCGGACGACGGCAAGGCGTATCGACTGCGGGACTTCTTTGGCGCGAACATCGCCAAGGACCGGAAACGGGTTGCTGTCGCCCATGAGCGCGTGCGTAATGCACGCAACGACTGGCAGCACAAAGCCTCTCGGCAACTGGCGGACGAAAACCAAGCCGTTGCTGCCGAGACGCTGAACGTCAAAGGCATGATGAAGAACCGGCGTCTTTCCCGCGCCATCGGCGATGTCGGTTGGGGTAGCTTGCTGCTCAAGATCGACTACAAGCTGAAGCGGCGCGGCGGTCGTCTGGTGAAGATCGACCGCTGGTTCCCGTCGACTAAAACGTGCAGTTGCTGTGGTGCGATACACGAGGGGCTGACGCTCTCCGATCGCACCTGGCTGTGTGCCGCGTGCGGGTCGCTGCATAACC
>JAAYGT010000055.1 GCA_012727555.1 Alcaligenaceae bacterium
ACGCCGTGCGCAGCCGGGTGCTGCGGACCAAAGTTCAGTGTGTAATTCTTGATTTCAGCCATGATGTCAGCGCCCTGCTCCGTAACCTTCTTCACGCACAACACGCGGTGTAATTTCACGCGGCTCGATGGTTACCGGTTGGTAAACCACGCGTTTCTGTTCAGCGTCGTAGCGCATTTCAACGTTACCGGAAAGCGGGAAGTCTTTGCGGAACGGATGGCCGATGAAACCGTAATCGG
The DNA here is from genome assembly GCA_012727555.1 of Alcaligenaceae bacterium. GTDB lineage: Bacteria > Pseudomonadota > Gammaproteobacteria > Burkholderiales > Burkholderiaceae_B > JAAYGT01. The sequence continues at coordinate 240 of JAAYGT010000055.1, forward strand.
TAAGAATGCGACGCAGGTCGGGGTGGCCTTCAAAGACGATACCGAAGAGATCGAAGGCTTCGCGTTCGTACCAGTTGACCGCCGGCCATACCTGCACGAGTGTGCGCACAAGCGGGAAGTCGTCGTTGGGCACGTAGGTGCGCACGCGCAGGCGCCAGTTATTGCGAACGGACAGCAGGTGCACAACAACCGCAAAACGACGCGGGTGTACGGTTGGGTCGGGCGATGAAGGCGCACCCCAGGCGGAATAATCGACGCCACAGAGATCGATGCAGGTATCAAAACCAAGGTCGGGTTTGTCGCGCAACGCGGTGCAGACTTCCACCCACTGGTCGGCCGGCACTTCCAGCGTGACTTCATTCAGTGCCAGGCGCAACCCGCAGGATTCGCCGAACGTGGCCTTCAGATTGGTATGTAGCGTTTCGAGCCGTGTCATAGGTTCAAGCAATTCAGTGTTGAGGGTGACTACCCTGGCGCCTTAGCGGGCGATGGTATTGGTGAGGCGGATCTTGTTCTGCATTTGCAGCAAGCCGTACACCAGCGCTTCCGCTGTGGGCGGGCAGCCAGGAACGTAGACATCGACAGGAACGATGCGATCACAGCCACGAACCACGGAATAGGAGTAATGGTAATAACCACCACCATTGGCACAGGAACCCATGGAAACCACCCAGCGAGGCTCGGGCATTTGGTCGTAGACCTTGCGCAAGGCAGGCGCCATTTTGTTGCACAGGGTACCCGCAACGATCATGAGATCGGATTGACGGGGACTGGGACGAAAAATGATGCCGAACTGGTCGAGGTCGTAGCGGGCCGCACCTGCGTGCATCATTTCGACCGCACAACAGGCCAGACCGAACGTCATGGGCCAGAGCGAGCCCGTTTTGGCCCAGTTCAGGAACTTGTCTGCACTGGTGGTTATGAAACCTTCTTTCAAAATGCCGTCGATAGCCATAATTTGCCTTTGATCTGCACGAATGCAGCGTGCAATGAATAACGTTTATTCCCAGTCAAGGGCGCCTTTCTTCCATTCGTAGATGAAACCCACCGTAAGAATGACCAGAAAGACCAGAACCGTGAAGAACCCCACCAGGCCGACCGTACCGTTTGCCATGGCCCACGGGAACAAAAACGCAATTTCGAGGTCGAACATAATGAACAGGATGGCTACGAGGTAGTAGCGCACATCGAACTTCATGCGGGAGTCGCCGAATGCTTCGAAACCGCATTCATATTGCGACAGTTTTTCTTCGTAGGGCTTGTGGGGCCCAAGCAAGCGCCCGGCCGTAAGCAGGGCAAAGCCGATTACTGTACCCACAATAATGAACAGCAAAACGGGGAAGTACTGTTGCAGGTTCATGTGCCGCGTCCAATCACAATAAGTAAACTTCTCGATTGTAGCATTTTGAGGCGCCTATTCTGACCAAAAATGGGGCGCGAATTATGCAACGCCCTGGGAAAACCAATAGACCGCGTACGCAAAAGAAAAATCTTGCTTAAATGCAACACTTGACAGTGCGTTGCACCGCAGACACCTGCCAACCCCGTGCCGCACACGACGCCCTCGAGCAACAATGCATCCAGACGCACACCTTTCAGCAGGAAAACAAGCCGGGAGACTGAAGGCGTAAAAAAACCGCCTTTTGAAGGCGGTTTTCAACAGGCAAGCCTGCCAAGTTCCAGGAAAGACCTGGCACAGAGCGCCAGGATCTTTCAGCCGCGTAGACTAGCTACGCGAAACAATTAGAACTTGTGTACCAGACCCAGACCCACGATTGTGGATTTGGCTTCAGGCAGGAAGTAGACGTTGTCGGCGTAGGAACCGAAAGCGTACATGCTGGTGCGCTTGGACAGGTTGTAGGTGTAGCCCAGGCTGTATGTGTTCTGCTTTTCCATGGTGCGTGCGGGCTGGCCAACAGCGTTCCATGCGTCAGGACCGTCGGTGGGGTCAGCCATCATCCAGCTGGCCATGATTGTACCGCCTGCCAGAGGAGCAGACAGACCGACCGAGTAGGAGTTCACTTTCAGGCCATCAGCAGCACGGAAAGAACCGGCAACCGAGTTGTTGTTGAAAGCGGTATCGCCCAGGTAACCCTGGTTAGCGAACATACCGTTACGTGTTTGACCACCACCCAGGTAGACTTTGACAACTTCGAAGTCGTAGCTGGCACCCAGAGCCCAGGCGTGAACGTTGACGTCACCGCTGACAGGACCACCAACAACTGCACGTGTTTCAGGCGACGTGTAGGTGTCGTATGTCAGGGCAGCAGCGATCGGGCCGCTGGAGTAACGGATACCTGTTGTGAAGGCACGAGTGTTGCGCTCGAGGCCATCGACCAGGGTACCGGTTTCATCCCACTTGCTGGACTGCGAACCGTTGATGTTGAAGGAGTAACCAACACCGAACTGGAAGCCCGAGAAGTTGGGGGTTTGATACATGATCATGTTGTCGTAGCGGGCTGTGTTGGCTTGCGAGAACACAGCACCGGCGTTAGCTTGACCGAAGCTAGCACCGAAAGGCGAAACGACGCCAGGCAAGTATTTGGAAGCGATGTTGGTTTGACGACCGATATCGAGTTGACCCCAGGAATCGCTGGCCAGACCCATTGTGGCCTGACGACCGAACAGACGACCACCTTGAGCCTGGTTACCTGTTGCCAGATCGAAGCCGCTTTCCAGAACGAACACAGCGCGCAGGCCGTTACCCAGATCTTCCGAACCCTTCAGACCCCAGCGGTTACCAAATTGAACGCCGTTGATCAGACCAGTGCGAGTGGATTTGAAATCTTGAACGCCAGTGCGGTTTTCGAGGTAGCTGGCTTTACCTTTCAGTTGTTCGTAACCAATACCACCGTCGAGGATACCGTACAGGGTAACCGATGTTTCTGCCTGGGCAACGCCAGCGAAGCCGGCCATGAGAGCAGCAGCGAGCAGAGTCTTTTTCATGTAAGAAATCTCCGTAGATTTGAGTAACTAGAGCAGCGACCAACAATTTGCTGCTGCTCTTTCCAACTCCGCGATGGGAAGTTGGTGCTATTGCATCAAAATTTGCGTCTGCTGGCTATTGCCACGTGTACAAACGTAGCGTTTTCCCGACACGATGTTGGATTCCCACAACAAAGCAAGCCTCAAAGGGCAGATCGTTCAGGGATTACCCCCCTCTAAAACACCGCAAGCAACAACACACACAACTTGACCGGTCAACAACCCGCGACGCCCCGCAGAAACAAGCACAAAACCCGACAACCAATACCGGAGGCCGGCTTCCGACCCGGCACGGACTCTATAGCCCCCCCTGCCCTAGCCGAGCCAACACTGAACCAAGGAAACCACAAACAGATAAAGCACAGGAGCCGCCACACCGAAAAGAAAAAGACAAAAAAAAACCTGCGCAGAGCGCAGGTTCTGTATTCTGGTGCCGACGGCGAGACTCGAACTCGCACAGCTTTCGCCACTACCCCCTCAAGATAGCGTGTCTACCAATTCCACCACGTCGGCAGTGAAGACCGTAACTATAACACAATTTTCAGAGCTTTCAAGCATAAACTTCGCTTTTTAATTAAAAAAAACAAAGATTACGTTAAAAAAAGCCCACACCATACCCAAAACGACTGAATCTGCGATACACACGGGCACCGCAGACACCTGGGAGTTACTTACTTTGCAGGCACCGACCCTGTGACGGGCGCTGCCGCACCGTTACCAGCAGAAGGTGCCACCTGGGCAGGCACAGCACCCGAAGCCGGAACAGAGGCACCAGGCACCGCTGGCGCAGCCCCCGGAACAACGGGTACAGAGGGATCAGCCTGAAAATTTTGCATGACACCGCCTTCAACAACGGAAGCAGGCGCACCTGCAGGCTTATGGGCAACCCAGGCCAGACCCGCCGTGGACACAAAGAACACCACAGCTGCCCACTTTGTAGTTCTTGACAAAAAGTTTGCAGCCCCCGTGGCACCAAACAAACTACCGGCAGAACCACCACCGAAGGACGACCCCATATCGGCACCCTTGCCCTGCTGCAACAACACGAGAACAATGATACTGAGCGAAGAGATGACCTGAATTGCCAGTAAAACAGGCGATAACCATTCCATGTAAAGACTCCGGGCCTACGCAGCCGCTATGTTCAAAAATTCTTCGGCAACCAGTGCCGCACCACCCACCAGGGCGCCATCGATGTCGGGCATGGCAAACAGACTGGCCGCATTGGCCGCCTTGACACTGCCACCATACAGAACCCGCACCTGGGGCACGCCCGCCTGCTGCAACTTTGCACGAATGAGCGCGTGCACGTGCTGGGCTTGTTCTGGCGTGGCTGACTTGCCCGTACCAATAGCCCAGACAGGCTCGTAGGCAATGACCATACCTGCAACGGCCTGGGGACCCAACGCAAGAACAGGCGCCAACTGACGTTCGATGACCGCACTGGTTTCACCGGCTTCCTGCTGCTGCAGCGTTTCACCAACGCAAACCACAGGCACCAGCCCCGCCGCCAGCGCTGCCTGGGCTTTGGCGGCGACCACACTATCGGTTTCACCGTGAAAGCTGCGCCGCTCGGAGTGCCCGACAAGCACGAAACGGCAGGAAAAATCGTTCAACATGGAAGCCGAGACTTCACCCGTGAAGGCACCCTGTGCCTGCGCGGAGAGATCTTGCGCCCCCCAGGATAGAGCCGACCCTGAAAGCATGCGGTGGACCTGAGCCAGATAAGGAAACGGCACACAGACCGCGAGGTCGCAGGAATCGGGATGAACATGACCCTGACGCAGGGCAGCCAGAAGCGATTCATTGGCAGCCAGGCTACCGTGCATTTTCCAGTTGCCAATTACCAGGCGTTTGCGTGATTGTTCGGTTGTCATGAGCAAAGAGCATAAATTGGGTAACCCGGCATTGTAGCGCGAACAGGCCTTGCCCGGCAGTGAATTGCGCCTTCAGGGTAGGTACACCACCCAGCTGGCGCAAAAAATCACATGGTCAGTATGACTTTTCCGATCTGCTCACCCGAATCCATCATGGCGTGCGCATCACAAGCACGGGCCAGCGGGAATGTGGCGTGAATGACTGGACGAATCTTGCCGGACTCAAGCAAGGGCCAGACATGGGCCTTGAGCGACTGTGCAATCTGGGCTTTGAACTCGGGACCGCGCGGACGCAACGTGGATCCAGTGACCGTGAGACGACGGCGCATCACCTGATTGCAGTCAATCGTTGCCTTGGCACCACCCAACAGCGCGATAATGACGATACGCCCGTCGTCGGCCAGGCAAGAGAGGTCGCGATTGATGTAATCGCCCGCCACCATATCGAGAATGACATCAACACCACGCCCCTGTGTGAGATCTTTGATTTCCTGCACGAAGTCGTGTGTTTTGTAGTTGATGCCTTTATCGGCACCCAAGGCCTCCACCGCGTTGACACGGTCATCGGACCCCACTGTGGCATAAACGGTATGCCCCATTGCCTTGGCAATCTGAATGGCCGTGGTACCGATACCACTGGCACCACCATGCACCAGCAACGTTTCGCCGGCGGCCAGACGACCTCGATCAAACACATTGCTCCAGACGGTGTAATACGTTTCAGGCAACCCGGCCGCCTCGATGTCGGACAGCCCGGCGGGAACCGGCAGACACTGCGTTGCGTGCGCCACACAGTATTCTGCATACCCGCCACCCGGCACCAACGCGCAGACACGATCGCCAAGACGCCAGCCGCCGACAGCCAGATCACCACCAACAATTTCACCAACGATCTCAAGACCCGGCAGATCGGATGCCCCCGGAGGCGGAGGATATGCACCCTTGCGCTGGAATACATCGGGGCGATTGATACCGGCCGCAGCCACCTTGATCAAGACCTCGCCAGCCTTGGGTTCAGGCACGGGACGATCAACAAGCACCAGGACCTCGGGACCGCCTGGTTGTGAGATTTCTACAGCTTTCATTAGGGCATTCCTTTTATCGGAGGATTAGGCAGACTGCACACGATGGCCCGGCAACCCCAGACCATGCAAAGGGTTTAATTATGGCTCGAAACAGGTTTTTTCGCGCATTTGAACACAAACGAACCCACTAACTGCAAATATTAGGCTAGAATAGCTGGCTGTAGTTCAACCTGGAAGCGTGGCAGAGCGGTTGAATGCACCGGTCTTGAAAACCGGCGATGGGGCGACCCATCCGTGAGTTCGAATCTCACCGCTTCCGCCAGTTTGGCGCATGGTCATAGCGTGCTGCCTGTCTTGCTCACCCCTGGTTGTTCATCAACTTTACAAACCAGCTGGTCTGCCCTTCCCCTTGAGCACAAACATACCCACCGACGCTGTATGGGCCGTTATTGTTGCCTATCACCCCGACCCTGCGCTACTTGACGCGCTGGTTCGATCACTCGTCCCGCAAGTGCAGGGCCTGGTGATCATGAACAATGGCCACGCCACCGACCTGCACGGCACAGCCAGGGAAAACAGCCTGAACAACACGCTTGCGGAAGGCGTGAACATCGTGAACCTGGGCAAGAATATCGGCGTGGCTGCGGCGGTCAATCAAGGTATTGACTATGTACGCTCGAAAGGTGCGACCCATGTAGTGCCGTTTGATCAGGACAGCGAAGCCGATCCGGCCATGGTCGCCGAATTACTGCATGCCATGCACGCGCTGCAAGACAACGGGCAACCCGTGGGTGCCGTTGGTCCGCGTTACGTTGACCGGCGTACAGGGATATCGGCTCGGGTACTGGCGGCCGACACACAGCACTGCCGCAAAACCATGGATGCCCCCCTTGAGGGCCTGCTTGAAGTTGACATGCTGATTACGTCCGGATGCCTGATCGATATCCGGACCCTTGATCGTGTTGGCGGAATGCGTGACGACCTGTTCATCGACCATGTCGATATGGAATGGTGTTTTCGTGCACGCAGTTGCGGGTATCCGGTGTATGTCGTGGGCTCTGCTGTACTGAAGCACGCCATCGGCGACCACATCAAGAATTTTTTTGGCCTTAAGGTGATCATGCATTCGCCGATACGACACTATTACATGCTGCGCAACGGCATGGCACTGCAACGGGTGCCTCATATGTCACCCACATGGCGCCGCAACATGCGCCTGACCATGACCAAGCAATTCATATTCTATTCCCTGTTTCTACCCCACAGGCGCAAACGGATCCCGATGATGATGCAGGGCCTGATCGATGGCTGGAAAGGACGGCTCGGTCCGTATACCAAACGGCCTTTTTTTTTCTGAACGCCAGCACACCCGCTGGCTGCCGTACCTGAGCGCACAGCCCGACAGACAGGATGCTCGACGCGTGAACAACCGCAGGCAAGATACCGGTTGACGAGTCATGGCGTTACGCCCCAGAATGCATTTTTTGTTGCATTCCGAAGCAGGTGTCCGACTGCACCGAGGCATGAAACGCTATACACCTATCGCGGCTTACACGCTTGTTGTACTTGCATTCGCGCTGATTGCCGTCTGGCTGGCGCTTGATCTGCAAAAAGAGCGACAACGCCTGATTGATGCCACAACAACCACCAGCCAGCAACAGGGCAAGCTGGTCGGGAAAGGGCTGTCGATTTTTCATACAACGGCCAACCACCTGCTGAACGATGTGCTGGGACGCACGTATCCGGATGACTTCATTGTGCCCGCCCCCAACCCGCTTATCTGGGCACGTTATTCAGGCTTGCTGGCTGAACGCGTTCGGGACACTCCGTTCCTGCACAGCCTTGCACTTTATAACGAAAACTGCGTTTTCATGGCGTCAGACACACCCGAACCCACGCTGAAAGCGCGAACGCTGCAACAATGCGATGCCGCCCGAAAACAGGCGGGTTCCAGCAAACTGCAGGTACGCTACATTACAAGTGCCTACGCCCTGCTTGGCAAGCCCGTGCTTGCCTTTTACCGAAACACACCAACCCTGGACAACAGTTTTGCCGGTGGCGCCACAACCACCCTGGACATCGCGCACCTGCAATCGTGGCTTCACGAATACATGCTGGATGACAATGAGTCACTCACCATTTTCCTCGAAGACGGCCAGTTACTGGCACACGCCGCAGGCACAGCCAATCCGCTCTCGGCACTTTCAGTGCAACAAAACCTTCGACAAAACATGGCACTTCCCTTCTACCAGCAGGCAGGGCAAGAACCCCGTACAGTTCAACAGGGCGGCCTGCTCATGAGCGTAACCATGGCAGATGACTTTCCCGGGTATGTTGTGGTCAGCTTTGGCACATCGGGCCTGCTGAAAGACTGGCGAGCCCATGCGTGGCAACTGAGCATGTTCCTGCTGATGCTGTTCGCCGTTTCGCTGTTCTGCACCAGTGCTTACCTGAAACTACTGGATGAACGCGAAAAGCTTGAAAAACTGGCAACTACAGATGCACTGACGGGTGCCTTGAACAGACGCAGCTTCACAGAACGGGGACAAGCAGAAACAGAACGCGCCCACCGGTATGCCCGACCCCTTTCCCTGATGATGGTGGACGCGGATCATTTCAAGAAAATCAATGATCGCTGGGGGCACGGTACGGGCGATTCCGTACTGATTGGGCTGAGCAAGATTCTTCAGCGCAGCGTACGCCAGACCGACCTGGTAGCGCGCATGGGTGGGGAAGAGTTTGCAATTCTGTTGCCCGAAACACCCCCTGAACAAGCGTTGAGCATTGCCGAACGGCTTAAGGATACCGTCTTCAGCACCGTCATGACCACCTGCGAACAGCATGACATACGCGTTACAGTAAGCGTTGGCGTGGCAACGCTGCAAGAAGGAGAAACACTGGACGACCTGCTGGCCAGAGCAGACCAGGCATGCTATGCATCAAAGACGGGCGGAAGAAACCAGGTTAATACCGCCCCGTTGACCATGGCACTGGCGTGCTGAACTGAAAATGATTTTCAGCGCCCTGCACTGCCGCGCATGAGTGCCAGGAATTCACTGCGCAGCGCCGGATCCTCAAGGAACACGCCCCGCATGACCGAGTTGATCATTTTGCTGTCAGGATCCTTCACGCCACGCCAGGACATGCAATAGTGGGTGGCTTCCATCACAATGGCCACACCATCAGGCTGAACTTTTTCGGTGATCAGGTCAGCCAGTTGCACCACGGCCTCTTCCTGGATCTGGGGACGGCTCATGATCCATTCGGCCACACGCGCATACTTTGAAAGACCAATAAGCTTGGCCTGGTCATTGGGCATGACACCGATCCAGAGTTTGCCCATGATGGGGCAGAAGTGGTGGCTGCACGTTGAACGCACCGTAATGGGCCCGATAATCATCAGCTCATTCAGGCGCTCGGCATTCGGAAACTGGGTAACAGCAGGCTGCGGCAGGTAGCGCCCGCGAAAAACCTCGGTCAGGTACATTTTTGCAATGCGCCGCGCAGTTTCCTGCGTGTTGTGATCACTTTCAATATCAATGACCAGGCTTTCCAGTACATGTTTGAATTTGTCTTCAACCTCGCACTGTAACTGCTCGAGCTCGCCGGGCAGAATAAATTCGGAAATGTTGTCATTCGCATGAAAGCGCCGACCTGATTCCTGGATGCGATGACGGATCTGATCGGAAACTGCCTGGGTGCTGCCTGTTTTTTGCGTGGTCATGAGCCGTATCCCTGCGGATTTGTTTATTATTCAGTAGATTAGTTTACTCTTTGGTTAAGCGCAAGCTGGCGGGCACCTGATATGCGACAAGTCTGGTACATCAACGGTTCAAAAAAGCAGCAATCGAATGACCCGACAGATTGACGAACAACGCCAGATGAGTCGGGCGACACCAACCGGCACTGTTTACGCCTTCAGCCCGTAAAGCATACGTCACACAGGCTTGTTATGATTGTGCAATGCATCATAACAACACATTCAGTGCCTTGAACCCTCAAGGTGCAGGAGTCTCGCCAATGAATTCCCCCGCCCCTGAAATCCGCAACAAAACCTGGGATCAGCTCAACACTGGTGATCAGGCAAAAATTACCCGCACGGTCACTGATCGTGACTTATTTCTGTTTGCCCATGCCTCGGGCAACCACAACCCGCTGAACCTGCCGGGCTTTTCCGCCCCCAAGGAAGGCGATACGCTGGCACCGTCCATGTGGATCGCCTCGCTAACATCCAGCGTTCTGGGTAATGTGCTACCCGGCCCAGGCACCCTGTATCAAAGCCAGCACTTTGATTTCATTGAACGCGCCAAAGTGGGTGACAGCCTGACCACAACCATCACGCTGCTTGAAAAACACGAAAAACCCGAGGTGACGTTTTCAATTGAAGTGACCAACCAGGATGGCCATGCCATTGCGCGCGGCACGACGCGCGTGGTTGCCCCCACGGTCTCCCAGGTCATTACAGATACCCCCCTGCCCGCCCTGCTGCTTGATGAAGTGGATCATTTTGCGCGCCTGATGCGCATGACACGGTCGCTGGATCCCATGCCCACAGCCGTTGTGTGTCCTGACGACGCGCCCTCGCTGGGCGGTGCACTGCTGGCGCGCGATGAAGGCCTGATTGATCCGGTGTTGATCGGCGATGAAACCGCAATCCGCGAAGCCGCCCGTGAAGGCGGCCTGAATCTGGACGGCGTCACCATCATTGCCATCGAAGACCATCGTGAAGCCGCAGCCAAAGCGGTGGCCATGGTCAACGAAAAGAAAGTTCGGGCGATCATGAAGG
>JAAYGT010000056.1 GCA_012727555.1 Alcaligenaceae bacterium
CGATTCAGGAGCGTATTTTCAGTGTGCTGAGAGATGGCACGAAGCAGCAGGACAACGCCGAGCAAGGGGGCAGGGGGATGGACTTCAGCTTCAGTTATGGGAAGAAACTGGGTGGGTGATGTTTTGATCCGTGGCGGTTTTCACGGATGGGTTTTGAGCGGTGGGGCAGGTAGAGTGGTTTCCTGAGGGTCGGTCAGGATGGCGGGCGTTTTGGGGAACGGTGTGATGGCGTATGAACGCAGTACGGGGTTTGCGTGGGGTGGGTGCGGGTCAGGTGTGATCGGGGTGAGCGAGCCTTGCGATGACGGCGTGGGTGGTTCAAGTGATTCGGGTGGTTCGGGTGATTCAAGTGATCCCTCCGGCGAGGATATTGCAGCGCTGCTGGCCCCACCTCGCCGTCCCAATTTCGATGGTGTCTGGAAAGAGGCGCTGCACCACGGGTTGGCCGATTGTTTCCGGTTGTTCTGGCCGCAAATCCATGCCCTGATCGACTGGTCGCAGCGGGTGGAGTTCCTGGAGCAAGAACTGCAGGTGCTGTACCGTATGCACAAGCGAGGGCGTCGTCAGGTGGACAAACTGGCCAAGGTAGCCCTGCTTGATGGTGAGCCTATGCTGTTGCTGGTGCACGTTGAGGTGCAGGCGGGGCGTGTCGGTAGAGCATTTGCGCGGCGCATGCTCGATTACCATTTGCTGCTGCTTGACCGGCATCCCGGTTACCGGCATTTTCCGTGTGCGCTGTTGCTTGATCGCGTGGCGGAGCAATCGAGCATGGGTTTTCAGTCGCCGCTGTTGGAGAGTGAGTTGCGGTTTTCATTCCCGGTGGTCAATCTGGCATCCTGGCAGGGCAGGGTGCAGGCCCTGGAAGCGCTGGCGCCGTCCAACCCGTTTGCGGTGGTGGTGCTGGCGCAACTGGCGGTCCGTCGTGTGCGCGATCCGGACACGCGTCTGGTGACCAAGCTGCAGTTATCGCGTTCGCTGAAACGGTGGGGGTATGATACGAAAACGCGGGAACGCCTGCTGGCCTTGATCGATGGTTTGCTGGTGTTGCCGCCGGCATTGACCGAGGTGTTTGTGCAGGTGTTTGAACAGGACGAGGAGGGTGATGTGATGGAACAGTTGAACAGTTTTCAGCGTGTGCGCTTGAAGCGGGTCTGGGAGCAGGGTCGCGAAGAGGGGCGCGAAGAAGGTATTGAGAAAGGTATTGAAAAAGGTATTGAGAAAGGTATTGAGAAAGGTATTGAGAAAGGGCGTGAAGAAGGTCGTGCTGATTTGCTCAAACTTTTTCTGACTGGGCGTTTTGGTTCGTTACCCGATCAGGTCGAGCAGCGTCTTTCGCAGGCGTCCGGGGGCGATTTGTTGCGCTGGGGCCAGCGGGTGGTGAATGCGGTCAGTCTTGACGATGTTTTTCGGGATTAACGCATCAGAAGAGTGGAAGGGAAAATTTCGACATCCACTTGTTTTCGAAACTGGACCCAAGTCAGTAGCTTGTTTTTCATTGCATGTTTCCTTGATTTTATTCACAATAAATCATATTTTTCAGTCAATCCACCAAGGAACTGATCATGCAAACCATGACGATTGAGCAGCTACGCGCTGCGAGCAACGCCGGTGGCGTGTCTGGCGTGACCTTGAAAGGGCAGGGCGGGGCGTTTCTTGTTCAGATCGTCACCCGCAGCGGTTCCGGTGCCGTGTTGTCCAAGGCCCGCAGCACCGAACCACGCCGCTTTGGCAACCCGTTGGCCGCGTTGAATGTGCTGCGCGATATCGGTATTACGGTGGGCCAGTTCGACGCAAGCGAGTACGACCCTGCCGATAAGACTCCCGACGCCGGTAACCGAGGCCGGGCAGGGGCTATGCGCCAAGCGCACAAAGCAGCAGCCTATAATCAGTGGTTGGCCGGAGAGCTTCAAGCATCCATCGACGACCCACGGTCGAACATCGCTCACGATGAAGTCATGGCCGAGATGGACGCCGACATTGCTGCCTTGCCCATGAAAAAGCGTGCATGACAGCCAATCCTTACCGCATTGAGTGGCGGCCGATGGCACGCGAGGACTTGCGCGCCATCGTGCGCTACATCGGAAAGGACAACCCGGTGCGAGCCAAGACCTTCGGCCAGGAGCTGCGCGACAAGACCAAGCTGCTTGCACAGCATCCAGAGCTTGGCCGCAAAGGGAGGCCGGGCTTGCCCGAGTGGTTACGCGAACTGGTCGTGCATCCGAACTACATCGTTTTTTATCGTGTGCTGGCCGAGGCCCGCACCGTTGAAATTTTGAGATTGAAGCACGCGGCGCAACAAACGCCGTGATTGGTCGCGCGACAGACCACGTTCTTGGACATGAGTTTTTGCTCATTAATTTCTAGAGTGAGAGACGCACCCATTGACCTTGCCGGGGTATGGCGGTTGCATGCAGGCAAGAGAAAGACGCTAACCATGAAAAACGTAATGATGATCGGCGGCCAGCAAGCCGTCATTAACTACGACCCGGATATCGAGATGTTTCGGGGTGAATTCATTGGCCTGAACAGCGGTGCAGATTTCTACGCCTGCGATGTTGCCGGGTTGCGCCGTGAAGGCGAAGCATCGCTTGCAGCTTTCATGGATGAATGCGTCAAACGCGGGATAGAGCCCCGCAAAACCTTCTCCGGCAAACTGCTGCTTCGCCTGAATCCCGAGATGCATCAGGCGGCAGCAGTGGCCGCTGCTGCCAATGGCGAAAGCCTTAATCAATGGGTTATTGGGGCAATCAAAGAGGCTGCGTACTCCTAGCAGCTCGGACTGTTACACAAATCTGCCTGAGCCGGTGGGTGGAAAAATACGGAATTATGTGCATGAACACTAAACACACCGTTGTTGATCGTGAGCTGTTCACTCAAGCCTTGCGGCACATGAGTGAAGAGGATTTGCGTTATCTGAACCACATGGTGGTGGAACGGCTGAACCTGTTGGCGCAGGCCAAAAGCACCATGCAACTGGCACAGTTTGCGGCGGGTGATCGCGTGAACTTCACCGCCAGCGATGGAAGCGTCAAGTTCGGCACCATTCTGCGGTTAAATCGAAAAACGGTCAGCCTGGTGACTGATGATGGCCAGCAGTGGAAGGTCTCGCCTGTTTTGCTGCGCAAGACAACGGCTTAAACCAGGTCCCGCGTGGTCGCAGATTCTGATTCAGCATTCAGGCCACCCCAGGGCATTGATGCGATCTACTCCCTGCGCATCACCCAGGCACGCCGGGCGACTGCGTACCGTGACGGGGATTTCATCCGATTGCTCACCATCGCGCCCGATCACGATGCCACCTATGGCCGGACATGAGCTGCAGCACTGGTGCTCATCCGAGCCACCCGGCATCACCTTCAGGCCGGGGAGGATGCAAGCACCTGTGCTGCGTTGATGGCGCGTGCGCGCAACTGACCACAACCGCCGTCTACATCTTGCCCTGCGCTATTTCTTACTTTAGTCAGTACACCACGGCTCTGAAGATAGTGAACGATCACGCGGATACGTTCGGCGTCGGGGCGCTGGTAGTCATCCCCTTCCAGACTATTGAACGGAATGACGTTGAGCACGCCATACTTGCCCTTGAGCAGGCGCACGGCTGCATCGAGTTCGTCATTGCCGTCGTTGATGCCCTTGAGCAGCGTCCATTGGTACTGGATCGGATAGTTGGTGTCGCGCGCGTATCGTTCGCCGAATTCGATCAGCGCTTCCGGTGAAATTTTTGGGGCGCGTGGCAGAAGGTGTTCACGCAGTTCGGGTTTGGTCGTGTGCAGCGACAGCGCCAGTGCAGGCTTGACGCGTTGTCGTGGCAGGGCTTCGAATACGCGCAGGTCGCCTACCGTAGAAAACACGAGATTTTTGTGACCGATATTGCCTTTGGTGCCGAGTAGATCGATGGCTTCAAGCACGTTGTCGAGGTTGTGCGCCGGTTCACCCATACCCATGAAAACAACTTTCTTCACGGTGCGAAGACGCCGAGCCAGCACGACTTGAGCGAGAATTTCCATGCTCGTGACCTGACGGATCAAGCCGCTCTTGCCGGTCATGCAGAAGCGACATCCGACGGCACAGCCGACCTGGGTCGAGACGCAGAGTCCGTCGCGCGGCAACAGCACGCTTTCCACCATTTGTCTGTCTGCAAGTTCGACGAGCAGGCGAGAGCCATCGTTGCCGGTGTATTCGGAGCGGACTCGGGCAAGTGTATCCAGTTCTGCCGTTAAGGCAGGTACGGCGTCGCGTAGCGCAAGCGGCAGAAAGTGCTCGGAGCTGCGCCGTCGCGTACCGATGTCGAGCGCCTGCCCGCTGAGCCAGGCGCGAACGACCCGGTTACGATGGACAGGCAGGGCGCCGAGGGCGGCAAGGCGTTGGTCGAAGTGGGAGAAGCGCATGGGTGAAAATTGTAACGGGTAATCGTGTGTATCGAACCCTTGCAGCGCGCGCTTGTTACCGAGCTTGCCGGTCCGTTGATCAGCGCTTAAACTCGTTCGGCTACCCATTGCCTGCATCCCCTGACCGGAGAAACGCATGACCATTCTTGTCAACAGCAAAGTCCAACCGTTGTTGCAGTATTTGGCCCAGGTGAATCTCACCCAGCCGCCTACATCGCCTGCGCTCAATCTCAGCATTCTGCTGTCGGCCGACATCTACAATTCAACGCCGGGCATGTTAACGGCCAACTATGGTTTCGACGGTTACATGGGGGTGCCCGGGCTTACGGGTACCGACGATGCCTCACGCGAAGCGGCCTGGCAGTATGGCGTGTCGTGGCAAGATCTTGATCCCGCCCTTAATGCGGGTGTGCGTGCCTATTATTCGGCTGTAGGCGACACCAACTTCCAGGCCATGTATGGTGTGTCTGCAACATTGGCCGACACCATTCCGGTTGTGTTCAGCCACCCTGTGCTGGGTACGTCGCTTACACCGCAGGCCTTTGAGATCGAGTTGAATACCGGCGAACGGGTCACGCCGCTGGCGGCCAGCTTTCTGCCGAACGGGGAATACAACGAGCGTCAGACCGTGGTGCTCACGGGCTACTGGGGGAACCGTTTGCAGCCCGATGACCCGGATGCCTTGCATCCGGTCAAGGTGCGTATTGTGGAAACCGATACACCGCTCATGCTGGTTACGGAACAAGGCCTGGTGTCCATTGCAGGTGACCAGGTCGATAGCAAAAACCCCTATGTTGAAGGCAATGGCCCGCGCATCGTGCGTGCCAACCTCGATGCCTACTCCAATCTGGGTGAAGGCGCCCCAATCTGGTTGACGGCTTCAAACAACAATGCCGGGTCCGATCTATTCGGTGACGAGGCTCAGTTTCGTTTGCGCGTTTACACCAGCGCGGGGTTCTCGCCCGACGGTATCGGCAGTATTTTGCCCACGGAATTCAGTCGTTATTTTCAGCTTGAGGCAACCGATGCGCTGGGGCGGCCGGTCTGGCTGCTCGAAACCGGTGTTGATTACGCCATTGGTGGTTTTGGCACCGTGCGCATAGCGGGCATTGCCGATACGGGGCCGGTGCAAGACACTTACGATCTGTCTTACATCGAGGATCACGATAATCAGTACGACATCATTCTTAGCGGCGATGCCGCAGCCATTGCGCAGATCACCCGGGTGCACATGCCGTCATCGGGCGATTATTCCCCGGTGTACAACCCCGGTGGCCCCGGCAACGACCCTGCATCGAATCCGCCCCTGCCGTTCACCGTGCCCAGTTCGTCACAATCGACCGAGGTGTCGCAACTGATCGGGCGCAATCCTTATGTCAGCTTTGTGGAAATCGATGGTTCAGTGTACCGTGATCCGGTTACCGGGCAACCCGTTGGCGAAGATCAGGGTGTTGCGGTGCGCGACACCCTGACCGGCCACACCATCAATCAATACATTGATCCTTACGGCCGGCTTTTTTATGCCTCATTTCAGGTCAGTGATCACTTTGATCCGGTTTCAACTGCCAACCACCCCGCGCTGTTCGATCCCGTGTTCTACTTGCGCCAGAACCCCGATGTTCGCACGGCCACACAGGGCGATCACCAGCAGGCCTGGGATCACTATCTGCAGTTCGGCGCCCTTGAGGCTTATGCTCAAGCAGCTGTTACGCGGGCACCCAACCCCTGGTTTGATGTGCAGTTCTATCTGAATGGCAATCCTGATCTGGCACGGGCCGGTCTGGGGGCCGACGATGCGTTCCTGCACTTTGCGCAGTACGGCATGACCGAATTGCGTGCCCCCAATGCCCTGTCGGCGTCCCAGCCTGTTACGTCTGCTGCTGTGCTTGATTACGCATTGGCCAATCCCGATCTGCAGCAGGCTTTCGGCATTGCTTCCGTTGCACGCGATCTTACCGATAGCCAGGAAGAGCAGTTGCTGATGCATTATTATCGCTGGGGGTACGCTGAAGATCGTCCGCAGGCACCCACAGTCTTGACTGAACCTGCAACCGATTCCGTGGTTCCCGCAGATACCGACTGGGTTGAAATAACGGGTAGCCTGAACGGTGCCGTTTTCCCATGAGCGTGTTCATGTCGTTCTCGGTACCGGTGTGCCGGGTACCGGAACGCGTATGACGCAAGGTAACTGTGTTCCCACGGCGGGCTCCCGGGCTGATCCCCTCACGCGTGAAGACCACGCCCGATTGGCCACAGAGTTCGAAGCGATTGTTCACGACACGCTCGATACCCTCGACCAGTTCGAGTCAACCGGTATGAATGTGCAGATGCCGGCTGACTACGAAAAATTGCACGAGATCCTGGTGAACGCCACGCGTGAATACCGCAAGCATGTACATGCTTCACTGGATTCCAAATCATTGGATCAGGGCTGACAGCGATCGGCCTGACGGCTTTGCGATTCGGGGCTATGATGGTGCGTGGGGCTCAGGCCCAGGCACCATCAAGTGAATTTTTTTGGCATGAATGAATCCGAGCGCATCGAGCGCCTTCCCATCGAATTACCCGAACACTTGCGTGGTGAATTACGCAGGGTGTACCGCTACATGCTGTTCCGGGGGCGGCATGCAGGTACGGTCAGCGGCATTCTGAATGCGGTGAAAGAAGGGCAGGCCGACTGGATGTCCGTGCTCTATCAACAGACGGTTGTGCTCAAAGACAGCGTGTATCCGCGCTGTTATTGGCGTGCCATGGCCATTGGCGTACCTGATGTGCTTGTTGTTGCACACACCATGAAGGTTTTTGGTGATATGCAGCTCGATGCCGCCGAGCAAGACGTATTCACTGAAATCAAAGATGTCTTCGAGTTCAAGTTGAAGCTGGCCGGTGCATCGGAAAAGCTGCCGATCGAAGTGCGCATCATGACTGTTCTGAACGATGTCACCGAGCGCCAGGCTGCCCAGGAGCAGCGTGGCAACGGGCTTGACTTCAGTTTCAGCTACAACAAACGTTTGAAAAGCTGAATTTGTGTGAACACATGCTCTGTGTAGGGCGGCGTGTCAGGCGTTTCAGTTTCGGTTTCGGTTTCGGGTTCGGGTTCAGTGACATGTCGGCCACTGCAGCATGCCTGGGAATGCCTTTCAGCGATCAGGGTTGTACCCAGCCCTTGAAGGCGTGAATCCTTGGAAATTGATGCAGTCTGGCATCGCCATAACCCGACTCATGCAGTACAAACCGTACGCCTGCCTGTGCGGCACATTCCGCATCGGCAGATGTATCGCCGAAATACAGGCAGTGCTGCGGCTCAACCCCCATGACACGCAAGGTTTCCAGCAGCGGCACCGGTGACGGCTTGGCTTGGGGCCAGGTGTCGGCGCCGCTGATGGTGTGGAAATGATGCCGGATACCGACTTTGGTGGTGGCCCCGTCGGCTGCCACATACCGTTTGTTGGTGCAGATTCCCAGTGGTACACGTGCTGAAAAGTGTTCCAGCATTTCAACAACGCCCGGGTACAACCGTGTATGCCGGTGATCAAGGCTGTCGTAGTGAAAGGCATAGCGTTCACGTAACGGGATCAGGTCGGCAGGCATGGGCCAGCCCATGTCGTTCACGATGGAACGCAGGATGCCGTCGGTGGTGCCATGCAGGTTGTCGGGTATATAGTCGTGGGGCAATTCACCCACGCCGGCTTCGCTGAGCGTAAGGCGCATGCCGCCAATAATGTCGGCCGCGCTGTCGATCAGTGTGCCGTCAAGATCGAAAACCAGCGCGTGTACATCGGGCCGGCACATCAGTTCATGTAAAGGGCCAGGAAGTGACTTCATAATGAAAAAAATGGTAATTGATGGGATGTTAATGGATGATCAGTGTGAAATGGCAGGTAGTTGCTGATAGGAAGACAACGCACTAAAAAACGGATTGCTTCGATTTTTTGTTGCATGCCTGCATTTTTTTAACGCAAAACAGTGAAATCAATCACTGATATACAAGAATATATTGAATCCTGATCACGGCTATGTTAGTTGTAACGGGCGTCGAAAGCCGGGCACGTGCGCCTGGTCAACCTCAACTCCTGGAGATTCATCATGGTAGCACTCGATTTTTTCAATCTTGATTACTATTTGCAGAACAATCCCGATGTTGCTCACGCTGTGGAAACAGGTTTAATCGAGGCAAAAGCTCATTTTGAACATTTTGGACGTTTTGAAACTCGTGAGTTCAGCCCTCTGTTCAATATGACTGGATATCTGGAGGCCAACCCCGATGTTGCTTTGGCAGTTCATAACGGATTGATGTCGGCCCTTGACCACCTGATGACTTACGGCATTGCCGAGCCTCGCGATCTGGGCAATGGCGTGAGCCTGCTCGATTTCAATCAGGATGACATTTTTGCCAAGGCCATTGCGGCAGGTAATCTGGAATTGGCCTTCCAGCGTGTTGGCGAAGTCGTGCCCTTCATGCCTGACTTCATTGCCCCCACTGGCTGGGAGTCCTATTCATCACCGGCTATTGCTTTGCCTGATTTTGTCATGCCGGCCTGGTTGGGGGCCGATGTCGTGAAAATGGTTGAGGCCCTGCAGCAGCAGATCATCAACTCAGGTGTTATCGACCCCTCTCAGTTGAACCCCGACGGCACTGGCCTGACAGACCCCTCCGCACTGGTTGGTCAGGTCATTGATTCCATTTATGGGCCGGGCAGCAACCCGATCGGTGTTATTGGTGGCTTGCCGGGTGGCACTGATTTCCTGATCGGCCAGGGTATTCCAGCCTGATACTGCGCAGCAGTCGGGCGGTTTCGTGCACGGGCAGGCCCATCACGCCCGTGTAACTGCCGTCCAGGTGTTCCACAAAAATGCCGCCCAGCCCCTGAATGCCATAGGCACCCGCCTTGCCCAGGGGTTCGCCGCTGGCGCAGTACCCGTCTATTTCTGCGTCTGTCAATTTTTGGAAGCGAACCCGGGAAACGGATACTACGCTTTCCAGGTGGCCTTGATGGGCCAGCACCACGGCCGTGCGCACCTCATGGGTCTGGCCTGATAACGTGCGCAGAATACGGGCCGCATCGTTCAGGTCTGCCGGTTTGCCGAGCAGGGTGTCACCCAGAATGACCGTGGTGTCTGCGGTCAGCACCGGGGCCTGGGGCAGGCCGGGCTGGTGCTCCAGCCAGTGCATTGCCTGCCGGGCTTTGTCGTGCGCAGTGCGCTCCACGTAATCATGGGGGTGTTCGCCCGGTAATCGGGGCTCGTCTTCGCCCGGTGGGGCAGGTACGTTCACAACCGTGTGCGGTACACCCATCTGCGTCAGCAGTTCGTGGCGGCGCGGGCTGGCCGAGGCCAGGTAAATGAAGGGGAAATGCATTAAAGGAAACTCCGGATTTTCACGACCTTTGAGCACATGCAAGGCCATCGATGGCGTCGATGAGTTTACATCTTGGCTTTCATTGAGTGATGAAGCCTGATGTTGATCGACTCAATTAACTTGCACTCCCTAGGCCATAGAACTACACTGACACGATGGAATTCGAATGGGATGAGGCCAAGAGTCAAGCTTGCGCGATGACGCGGCGTTTTAACTTCGACTATGCCTCACTGGCCTTTTTCGATCCGGATCGGATCATTGAGCCTGACACACGGCACGATTACGGCGAAGAGCGTTTTCGACTCATGGGAATGATCGAAGGCCGTCTCTTTGTGGTCGTTTATACAATGCGTGACAACGTGATCCGCATCATATCGGCCCGTAAGGCTAACCAACGAGAGCTAAAACGCTATGACCATTGTTCGCAGAAAGATTAACCCTGGCGACGTGTCAACCTTGGTGACTGCCTGGATTGATACTGCAGGTGTCGATGCGACCACCGAACAGGATATCGCCCGCCAGATCGCCGAGGATGAAGCCGAGGCCATGCAGGATGCGGCCAGGTACGCGCGGCGTATACGTAGCCGCTTGGGCTTGAGTCAGGCTGAGTTCTCGCGGCGCATTAACGTTTCACTCGAGACTGTCCGCAATTGGGAACAAGGCAAGCGTACTCCCAGCGGCGCAGCCAAGGCACTATTGAAGGTTCTTGACAAGGCGCCTGAGGCCGCGCTCGCGGCACTGCATTAAGCAAAGCCCGTGGCTTTGTGCCACTGTCAGGCCATCAGTAGATTTACATCCTGGGCTCAAGCACTCTCCGCCGCTCAGTGAACCTGTAAAAGTTTCAGGCTGTTCGTGCCTTTTTCATGGTTTTGGGTGTCAGTGCCTTGCTGTTCTGTGCCGCGCAAATCGCCCAGGGTCACAATCACCCAGTCACCGGCCGCCAGCGAGCTGCGCTGCTTCAGTGCCTGAACTGCCTGCTGACTGACGGCGTTGGGGTCAAGCCCGGCGGCATCGAAGGGCACGGTATACACCCCGCGAAACAGGGCCGCCCGGCGCTGTGTGCGTTCGTGACGGGTGAAACAGTAAATGGGTACGCCGGAACGAATGCGTGACATGATCAGCGGCGTATGGCCGCTTTCGGTCAGGCTGATAATGGCTTTGATGCCCGGGAAATGATTGGCGGCATACATGGCCGACAAGGCAATGGTTTCATCGCAGCGTGAAAATGTTTCTCCCAGGCGATGGCCCGATTGCACGGTGGAACGTTCCTGTTCGGCGCCCAGGCACACCCGTGCCATGGCGGCAACGGCTTCCACCGGGTAAGCCCCCGATGCACTTTCCGACGACAACATGACGGCATCGGTGAAGTCCAGGACAGCATTGGCCACGTCAGACACTTCGGCACGGGTTGGAATGGGGCTGCTCACCATGGATTCCATCATTTGCGTGGCGGTAATGACCAGCTTGTTCAGTGTGCGTGCATGCTTGATGATACGTTTCTGGATACCGACCAGGCGGGCATCGCCGATTTCCACGCCCAGGTCGCCTCGGGCGACCATGACACCGTCGCTGGCCTTGATGATGCCATCGAGCACGGTGTCGTCATCCACCGCCTCGGCGCGTTCGATCTTTGCAATGATCCAGGCCGGGCTGCCGGCCGCCTGAACCCGTTTGCGGGCTTCTTCGATGTCGGACGCATCGCGCGGGAACGAGACGGCAATGTAGTCAAGGTCCAGTTCAGCCGCCAGGCGGATGTCGATGTTGTCTTTTTCGGTGAGACTGGTGGCGGATATGCCGCCGCCGCGCCGGTTGATGCCCTTGTTGTTCGACAGCGGGCCGCCGGTGAGCACGGTGGTGTACACGGCGTGGTCATCACGCCGTTCTACCCGCAACACGATGCGGCCGTCATCGAGCAGCAGTTCATCACCCGGATGGCAATCGTGCACCAGACTGGGGTAGTCGATGCCGACGATGTTCTGGTCGCCGGTTTCGGTTGGGTGCTGGTTGGACAGGGTGAAGGCTTGTCCGGGTTGCAGCGTGACTGTACCGTTGGTGAAGCGGGCAATACGGATTTTCGGCCCTTGAAGGTCACCCATCAGGGCAACGAAACGGCCATGTTGCGCGGCAATGGCACGCACCCTGGCGACACGTTCACGGTGTTCGGCCGGGGTACCGTGGGAAAAATTCAGGCGTGCAATATCAAGCCCGGCCAGAATCAGGGCTTCGATGGTTTCGGGGCTTGATGAAGCCGGGCCCAGCGTGGCGACAATTTTGGTGCGACGTTGTTTCATGAATTGCCTCCGGATGGGGGACGGTTTGATGCATCGGTAGTGCTGCAACCAAAATCCTGGCGACCGAAGCCTGCCTGTGCGCTGTGTTCAGGCGCGGTGATACGGGTGGCCGGTGGTGATGGCCCAGGCCCGGTACAGTTGTTCAGCCAGCACGACCCGCACCATGGGATGGGGCAGGGTCAGTGAGGACAGGCGGATCATGCCGTGACACCGTGCTTTCAGGCCGGCATCCAGGCCGTCCGGCCCGCCGACCAGGAAGACGACATCTTGCCCGTTGCCACGCCAGTTTTCAAGGGCTTTGGCCAGGGCAACGGTGGTAAGGTCTTTGCCGCGTTCGTCAAGGGCAATGTACTGCGCTGATGCGGGCAGCACCGCCTCGATCCGTTTGGCTTCGGCCTGCATCATTTGTTCGGGTGTCTTGCCCAAGGTGCGTGGTTCAGGTTTCACTTCACGCAGTTCCAGGGCGCAGTCGGCCGGCAGGCGTTTTGCATAGTCTTTCCAGGCGGTTTCCACCCAGTCTAGCATGCGGTTGCCAACGGCAATGACAATCAGTTTCATTCGTCGTGATCGAGATCGTCAGGGTGATCGAACGTGTCGTCAGACAGTGGGCCCTGGGTGGATTGTGGCAGCAACTTCACACGCACGGGTTTGCCGCCCCAGATTTCTTCCAGGTTGTAGTACTGGCGGATCATGGGTTGCATGCAGTGCACCACGATGTCGCCCAGGTCGACCAGCACCCATTCGCCGGTATCCTCGCCTTCGTAGGCAACGATGGGCAGTTTGTGGGCACGGGCCGCATCGGCCACGCTGGATGCCAGCGCGCGTGTCTGGCGGTTCGAGGTACCGCTGGCAATGATCACGCGGTCGAACATGCCGGTGATTTCGCTGGTGTCGAAGACTTTGATGTCCTGGGCTTTCACGTCTTCAAGCGCATCGATGACCAGGCGTTGTAGTTTTTGCAGATTCATGTTTTTAAGGGGTATGTGTTTTTGAAGTGGTGTGTTTTGTGGCTGCCATACAGGCCGTGTGCCTGAATGTAGGCTGCCACAGCCTCATCGAGCAGGCCCTGGGTGCTTTCACCCCGGCCGAGCCGTTCACGAATGGTTGTTGCTGAAACGGTACTGGGCGGCAGGGGCAGGGTGTGCAGGGGCTTGCCCAGGTGTTCGAGCTGGCGTTGTACTGCGGCGGGGGGCTGCACCGCAGAACCGGGCCGGGCGGCAACGGCCAGCTCAACGTATTCAAGCAGGGTTTCCCACTGGTGCCAGGAACAGAACCGTTCCAACTGATCAGACCCCAGTATCCACACGTACTGCGGCCCTTTGGGCAAAGCCCGCAGGGTGTCGATCGTGTAGGTGGGGCCACTGCGCTGAATCTCAATGGGGTTGACGTGCAGCGCTGGCTCTTTGCGAACGGCCAGAGCCAGCATGGCCAGGCGGTGTCCCGGTGCAGCGGCCAGCGGGGCACGTTGCCAGGGGTTGGCGGCGGGAATCAGGTCCACGCCATCAAGCCCCAGGGTTTCGAGTGCCTGGCGGGCCAGGGCAATGTGGGTCAGGTGAACAGGATCGAAACTGCCGCCCAGCAGGCCGGTTTTTCGTTGGGGCTGTGGTGCGCCCAGGGGTTCAGAAAGGGCGTTTACAGCCATTCGCGTGGCTTCAGGTAGTCGTTCAGTGCGGCCTCCGGGCTGCCGGGTTCGGCGGACCAGTTGTAGCGCCAGGCAGCCAGGGGGGGCATGGACAGCAGAATGGATTCCGTGCGCCCGCCGGATTGCAGTCCGAACAAGGTGCCGCGATCGAACACCAGATTGAATTCCACGTAGCGTCCGCGGCGATAGGCCTGGAAGTCACGCTCACGTTCACCGTAGGCCATGTTGCGGCGGCGTTCCACAATGGGCAGGTAGGCGTCGAGAAAGCAGTTGCCGACTGCCTGGGTGAGGGCAAAGCTGGTCTCGAAGCCTGCAGCGTTCAGGTCGTCGAAGAACAGGCCGCCCACACCCCGGGTTTCGTTGCGGTGCTTCAGGAAGAAGTATTCGTCGCACCAGGTTTTGTAGGCCGGGTATTTGTCGGGGCCGAAGGGCTGCACGGCATCGCGGCACACCGTGTGAAAATGCCGGGCATCGTCTTCGAAGGGGTAGTAGGGGGTGAGGTCAAGCCCGCCGCCAAACCAGAAAATGTCGTCTTCACCCTTTTCCGGATTCCCTTGGGCCATGAACATGCGCACGTTCATGTGCACGGTGGGAATGTAGGGATTGCGCGGGTGCAACACCAGGGATACCCCCATGGCTTCCCAGGATCGGCCGATCAGTTCCTTGCGGTGTGCGGTGGCCGATGGCGGCAGGGTTTTGCCATGGACATGGCTGAACAGCACACCGCCGCGTTCCAGCAGGTTGCCGTTTTCGATATAGCGCGAAATGCCCCCGCCGCCTTCTTCGCGCGCCCATTGGTCCGATTTGAATTCGGCGCCGTCAGCACGTTCAAGAGCATCCACAATGCGGTTTTGCAGGGTGATCAGGTAATTGTGGACGTTGGTGACCGGGAGTGTCATGGGCAGAAAGTCTCGCGTAGGGCAGTGTTGTGGACGACGGGTTGCGGGCCTGGCGTTGATTGCCGTGGTGCATTGATTGCACCGGATGACCGGCGCGTGGCGGGCGCCGGGGTATGTGTGTTGGTGATCGGCGCTGTTTCAGGCCGGGTCTTTTGTGCCGGGCAGGGCACGCCAGCCGATGTCGGTGCGGTATTGACGGCCGCTGAACTGGGTCTGTGCAATGGCCGTATAGGCCGCTTGCTGAGCACGTTTCACGGAATCGGCCAGTACGGTAACGCACAGTACACGCCCGCCGGCCGTTTTCAGGGTACCTTCTTCCAGGCGCGTGCCGGCGTGGAAAACCCGGCATTCGGGGGTGTCGGGTGCCAGCTGGGTGATGGGGTCGCCCGAGCGTGGCGTGGCCGGGTAACCGTGGGCAGCCAGCACAACACCCAGCGCGGTGCGGCGATCCCAGTCGATGGTGGCTTGATCGAGTTTTCCGGCCAGTGCCAGTTCGAACACCTGGGACAGGTCGTTCTTGATGCGCATCATGATGGGCTGGGTTTCGGGATCGCCCATGCGGCAGTTGAATTCCAGCACTTTCACGAGGCGTGTGGCATCGGGCCCATTGGCGATCATGAGGCCTGCATACAGGAAGCCCGTGAAGGGAATGCCGTCTTTGGCCATGCCCTGGATCGTGGGGTGAATGACTTCCCGCATGATGCGGTTGTGCAGGGTGGGGGAAATGATGGGGGCGGGGGAATAGGCGCCCATGCCCCCCGTGTTGGGGCCCTGGTCGTTGTCGAGCAGACGTTTGTGATCCTGGCTGGTCGCCAGCGCAAGTACGTTGGTGCCATCGCACATGACGATGAAGCTGGCTTCTTCGCCATCGAGGAATTCTTCGACCACCACGCGCGCACCCGCGGAACCCAGGGAGCCATCGCCGAGCATTTGATCAATCGCTTCTTCGGCTTCTTCAAGCGTGGCAGCCACAACCACCCCTTTGCCGGCGGCCAGGCCGTCGGCCTTGACCACAATGGGGGCACCCTGTTCACGAATGTAGGCCTTGGCGTGCCCGGGGTCGGTGAAGGTTTGATAGGCGGCCGTGGGAATATTGTGACGCACCATGAAGGCTTTGGCGAAGTCTTTCGAGCTTTCAAGCTGCGCGGCAGCCTGGGTTGGGCCGAAGATTTTCAGACCGGCCGCGCGAAAGGCGTCGACCACACCGGCCGCCAGCGGCGCTTCCGGGCCAACAACGGTGAATGCCACTTTTTCTGTACGGGCGAAGTTCACCAGTTCCTGAATATCGGTAATGGGTACATTCTGCATGTGTTCGCCCGTGGCGGTGCCGCCGTTGCCGGGTGCAACAAACACGGTTTGTACGCGGGGCGACTGGGTCAGGCGCCAGGCCAGGGCATGTTCGCGACCGCCGCTGCCAATAACGAGAATATTCATGGTGGTGAACTGAGAAAAGGTGGGTGGAATGTCGGATTCCTGGCATGCCGGACCCGCAACAGGGGGCAGGCCGGCACAGGCGTGGTTTGCGGTTTCAGTCGGCTTCGTCGAACACAGCGTTTGTATACACTTCCTGCACGTCGTCCAGCGATTCCAGAACGTCGAGCATTTTGCGCATTTTTTCAGCGTCGTCGCCCGTGAGTTCGGTTTCAGTGGCCGGTTTCATGATCAGGCCATGCACCTCGGGTTCCAGGCCAGCCTGTTCGAAGGCGGCTTTGACCGCAGCGTAGTCACTGGGCGGGGTGATCACTTCAATGACGCCTTCGTCGTCGGTGATGACATCGTCGGCACCGGCTTCCAGAGCAATTTCCATGACTTTTTCTTCGGGGGTGCCGGGCGCAAACACAAATTGACCGCAGTGTTTGAACATGAAGGCCACCGAGCCATCCTGACCCAGATTGCCGCCGTGTTTGGTGAACGCATGGCGTACTTCGGCTACCGTACGCTGACGGTTGTCGGTCATGCAGTCCACAATGACCGCTGCACCGCCTACGCCGTAACCTTCGTAGCGAATTTCTTCGTAGTTGTCGCCGTCGGCCCCGCCTGCACCACGCTGGATGGCGCGCTGGATGTTGTCTTTGGGCATGTTGGCGGCCATGGCTTTGTCCCAGGCCAGACGCAAACGCGGGTTGGCATCGGGGTCGGGCCCGCCGGCACGCGCTGCCACCGTGATTTCACGGATGATTTTTGTCCAGAGTTTGCCTCGTTTGGCGTCTTGGCGACCTTTCCGGTGCTGGATGTTCGCCCATTTACTGTGACCGGCCATAATTTCGGGAATTGTTTCAAGTTTGGAAGAATAAGAAGCGCATTTTAGCAGCAGGTAGCTTTCAGCCCGCTGTTTTCTGCCCGGCTACCGTTGTCTGACGCATCGCATTAAACTGTGAGCCCGGTTGATTTCCCGCAAAAGAGGCCAGCGCCATGATTGATCCTGTTGTTATCGCTCGCAATGCACAGTTTGAAACCGCCCTGATTCCGCGTCTTGCCAACCGGCACGGGTGTATCACCGGCGCCACGGGTACGGGTAAAACGGTCACATTGCAGGTGCTGGTTGAACAGTTTTCCCGTATGGGTACGCCGGTGTTCGTGGCCGATGTCAAAGGTGACCTGAGCGGATTGTCGCAAGCGGGTGTGCCCAGCCCCAAATTTGTCGAGCGCCTGCAGCGTCTGGGGTTGCCCGAGCCGCAGTACGGTGCTTGCCCGGTCACGTTCTGGGATATTTTCGGGGAACAGGGGCATCCGGTACGCGCCACGGTTTCAGACATGGGGCCGTTGCTGCTGGCGCGCATGCTGGAACTGAACGCAACCCAGGAAGGTGTGCTGAACATGGTGTTTCGCCTGGCTGACGACGAAGGCCACCTGATTCTTGATCTGAAAGATCTGCGGGCCATGCTGCAGGAAGTGGCCGATCGGGCGGCCGAGTTGCGTACGCGTTACGGCAATGTCTCGGCGGCGTCCGTAGGCGCTATTCAGCGTTCATTGCTACGGCTAGAGGCTCAGGGTGCCGAACATTTTTTCGGTGAACCCATGCTCGATATTTTTGACCTGATGCGCACGTTGCCCCAGGGGCAGGGCATGGTGAATATTCTGGCGGCCAACAAACTGATGCAGTCACCCCGTCTTTACGGGGTGTTCTTGTTGTGGATTCTGGCCGAATTGTTCGAGCAGCTGCCTGAAGTCGGCGACCCCGACAAACCCCGGTTTGTTTTCTTTTTTGATGAAGCCCATTTGTTGTTCAACGATGCGCCCGATGCTTTGCTGCAGCAAATTGAACAGGTGGTGCGCCTGATTCGCTCCAAGGGGGTGGGCGTGTATTTTGTTACCCAGAACCCGGCTGACATTCCGGATACGGTTCTGGGGCAACTGGGTAACCGTATACAGCACGCTTTGCGTGCATTTACCCCGCGCGACCAGAAGGCCGTGCGCACGGCAGCCGACACCATGCGCCCGAACCCTGATCTGGATATCGCTGCTGCCATTACCGAGCTGGGTGTGGGCGAAGCGCTGGTGTCCTTGCTGGATGATAAAGGCAGTCCATCAGTTACACAGCGCGTGTTCATGATGGCGCCAGGTTCACGTATCGGCCCGGCCACACCCGCTGAACTCCAGGCCGTGCGGCAGGCGTCCATGCTGGGCGGCAAGTATGAACAGACCATTGACCGTGAATCGGCCTACGAGGTGCTGCTCAAGCGTGCGCAGAACCGTGTTGTGGACAACGGTAAGGGGGGCGCTGTTCAGGGGGGGGCTGCCGCTGACGATGGGTTGGTCGGCCAGGTCAGCGACTTCCTGTTCGGGTCCACCGGCCCGCGTGGCGGTCGCCGCGATGGTGTGGTGCAGTCGGCCGTGAAAAGTGCTATTCGCAGTACGGCAACGCAATTGGTGCGCGGCATGTTGGGCGCACTGATCGGGCGCCGCCGTTAATCGGTGCATCGTTTCATAATCGGGGCGTCGTTTCATAATCGGGGC
>JAAYGT010000057.1 GCA_012727555.1 Alcaligenaceae bacterium
CCCACGCGCACGATGAACATTGCCATTGATTGTCCGGCTCAGCGCTGGGCCAGCCTGCCACCGGGCGCCTCCATCCGCGCGGATGGCACACTGACGGGCTCGAACTGGCAGGCGCTGACACCCTCCGACCCTTTGCTCAGGGCCGCCTGCGGGCGGGAACGTTCATGACACACGACTTGACACCGGCTGCCACCCTTGGCGAGCCACGGGCCCCAGGCACGCAAACCCGCTCACCGGGCGAGATGGCACTACCCTGTATTCTATTGGTCGAACACGATGACAATCTGGCCCTGGCTCTGAACCGTTGGTTGACGCAACACGGTTACGTCTGCACGCGCCTGCGCGATGCCAGCCAGGTGCATGACACCCTGGTGTCGGCACAGCCCGCCCTTGTGCTGCTGGACGCCGCGCTACCCGACAACACCGGCTACCAGATCTGTCAGGACATTCGCACGGATCCCGCGCTGAGCCGGTTACCGATTGTGCTGATGACCCCCCGCAGCACAGCACTGGAACACCGCAAGGCCCAGGCCCTTGGTGCTACCGCACTGCTGCCCAAACCTTTTCGCCTGCACGAACTGGAAACCGCCCTGAAACAACTGGCCCCCGCCCATCCCTGACGCCGTCAACCCGCCATGCTTCGCTCCCTCAGCCTGCGCCTGCGCGTCTTTCTGTTCTTTGCTGCACTGGCCGTCGGCAACCTTGGTGCACTACTGGCCGGGTTGTTCTATGGTTACCGGCGTCTGGACGATCCCTCGGTCCTTAATGCCCTGATCATTGGCGGTGTGGTGGCCGGCTGCCTGATCCTGGGTTTGATCAGCTGGGTCTGGCTGCTGTTCGATGAAAACGTGGCCAAACCGATCGAACGGCTGGCAGGCGGGCTGCGTGCCCGCACAGACACGGATGTGGTCACGGAACTGGACAGTCAGCCCGCCCAGTATCTGGGCGACCTTGGCACTGCGGCAGCTGATGTCACCCGCCGTCTGACTGAAACGCGCAGTGCCCTGGCTGAAGCCGTTGCTCGTGAAACCACCCGTCTTTCGACGGAGAAAGAGCGGCTGGAGTCCCTGCTGGCCGATGTTCCGGTTGGCGTTCTGCTCTGCTCACCCGATCATCAACTGGTGTTTTACAACGGTCAGGCGCTGGGGCTTCTGGGGCATCCGGAGGCTGGTCAAACCCCCGGGCTGGATCGTACACTGTTCGACTACCTGAATACCTCGCCGATTCTGCATGCCTATAACCGGCTGCTTGAAACCGATGACCCGGATGCAGCTTCGGACATTTTGTGCGCCACACGCGGTGATGGACGCATGCTCTCGGCGCGTATGCGACTGCTGGCCGATGCATCAGCCAGCAGCACAGGAATGCGACCCGGCTATGTGCTGACACTGCGCGACATTACCGCTGATCTGGGCCGACAGGTTTCACTGGACGCTCTGGTGACTCGTTTTTTTGAAGAGCTGCAGGGCCCGGCCACCACACTTCAGACACTGACCGAGGTTTTGTGCGACCAGGCATCCGATCATGCCCTGTGTGCCCTGAAGCATGAAGTGCATACCCTGACGACCACGCTGCGCGACCTGTCACAACAGCACGAACGCCACATTGAGCATCATGGTCCACAGTGGCTGACGCGGGCCCGCGACATGGCCGCTTCGGTGCAGGCGCATGTTTCGAATGCCGGTTTCGGGCTGCGCAAGGAAGCCGATGACCTGATTCTGCATTGCAACGGCTTCGAATTGGCCACGCTGCTGGGGCTGCTGGCCCAGAAACTGGCCGTCGAGCGCACTGATCTGGGCCTTCACATTCATGAAGAGGGGGCCGGCGCACTGATCCTGCTCGATTGGGACGGGCCACCGCTGCGCATCGACCAGCTGGATGGCTGGCTGGCAGAACCCATGAATATCGGATCCGGCGACCTGACCGGCCACCGGATACTGGCACGCCACGCCACCCAGGCCTGGCCGGAAGCACACGGACTGCAGCGCCCGCGTCTGTGTCTGCCGCTGGCCCATGCGCATCATGCCCAAAAACGGCCGGCACCGATCCCCCGTGCCGTGGTCTACGACTTTGAGTTGTTATCGAAAGCGCGCACTGCGGAAATCGTCAATTGCGCCCTGGAGGATCTGGTGTATGTGGTCTTCGACACGGAAACCACGGGCCTGATGCCCACCAAAGGCGATGAAATCGTTCAGATCGCGGCCGTTCGCATTGTGAACGGCCGTCGGATCGATACCGAGATTTTCGATACGCTGGTGAATCCAGGACGACCCATTCCACATTCATCGACCCAGATCCACGGCATTACCGAAAGCATGGTTGCCGATGCCCCGACACTGCTGGACGTTGGCCCGCGTTTCCACCGTTTTACCAAAGGTGCCGTGCTGGTGGCGCACAATGCGCCCTTCGACATGGCTTTCCTGCGGCGCCACGAAGCGGCCATGGGCTGCAGTTTCGACAATCCGGTGCTCGATACGGTACTGCTGTCTGCTGTTCTGTTCGGGCAAAGTGAAAGCCATAGTCTGGACGCGCTGACACACCGGCTGGGCATTACCATTACCGAAGAGGCCCGCCACACGGCGATCGGTGACACGTTGGCAACAGCGGATGTCTTCCTGATGCTGATGGCGGCGCTCAAGGCGCGGGGTCTGACCACGTTTGGACAGGTGCTGGCGGAGGTGCGCAAGCATAGCCGGTTGTTAAGGGATCTGAACGGGTGATGGGTGTTCTTGCGAAGGGTGTGGGTGTTCTTTGACGGTTCTGTCGGGGTGCCGGGGCGCTCCGGGTGCATCGCACGGCCCTGCGGGCTTCCCGTTGTTTTGACCCCGCCCGGGGCGGGTCCAGAACTCGCGCGGTCGATCCGGTGGATCGACAAGCG
>JAAYGT010000058.1 GCA_012727555.1 Alcaligenaceae bacterium
ATGTGCTGCACCTGAAGGATGAAGAAACCCGCCAGCAGTTTGACCTAGCCTTCAAACGCTTTGCCAAACAGATGGATGTGGTGCTGCCCGACGCCGCTGCCCAGCCGTTTCTGGCGGATTTACGGTTGTGGGGCAAGGTGCAGCATGCCGCCCGAAACCGCTACCACGATGCAGGCCTGAACCTGCACGATGCGGGGGCCAAGGTACGCAAGCTGGTCGATGAACACATCATCAGCACCGGCGTGGACCCGAAGATTCCGCCGGTGGATCTGATGGACGCCAATTTCAAGACGGCAGTGGAACAGATCAAGTCCCCGGAATCACAAGCCTCGGAAATTGAAAGCGCCATCAAGCACCACATTACCGTCAATCTGGACGAAGACCCGGAATACTACAAATCCCTGAGCCTGCGGCTGCGTGACATCATTGAAAAGACCAATGGCAAGTGGGAGCAGCAACTGGAACTGCTGCTGCACATGGTCGGCACCATTGAGGCCGACCACAAAAAAGCCGCCGACGACCTGGGCCTGAACCCGACCGAATACGCCTTCTACAATATTCTGATGGCTGAAGTTACGCAGCTGACGGGCGATGAAACCGTCAGTGATGCCGTTCACGATGAAATCAAGACCACGA
Source organism: Alcaligenaceae bacterium (assembly GCA_012727555.1). Taxonomy (GTDB): domain Bacteria; phylum Pseudomonadota; class Gammaproteobacteria; order Burkholderiales; family Burkholderiaceae_B; genus JAAYGT01. The sequence goes on from JAAYGT010000058.1 coordinate 637, forward strand.
CGCGGGCCTTGGTGGCTGTGTTCGAAGAAGCCACACAGATCGTGGATTTTTTCAGCAAGCCCGATGAAATCAAACGCCTGAAGAAAGAGATCAAGCGCGCCGTGCTGGACTGTTCGTTTAACGACAAGGACCTGGTCACGGTGCTGCAAGACCGCTTCATGGAACTGGCCAGAACGAAGTTTGGACAATAAGGTCCACACCTGAAGAACCTGACGGGCACGACGCATGACTTCATTGATCGAACAACTGCTCAGCACAGAGGAAGGGAAAACGCTGGAGTTTAAGCGTGACCTGTCATCCCCTCGAAACATCCTCAAGACGCTGGTGGCTTTTGCCAATAGCGCGGGGGGCCAACTCTTGATCGGGATAGATGATGATCGCCAAGTTGTTGGGGTGGAACGACCGCTGGACGACGAGGAACGCCTGTGCAATCTGATCGCAGACTCAATCAGCCCACACCTGGTACCTAATCTGGAGATCGTGACCCATCAAGGCAAAAGCATTCTGATGGTTGAAACCTTTCCCAGCAATTCGCGGCCTCATTATCTTAAGAATGAGGGGCAGGACAAAGGCGTTTATGTACGTCTTGGATCAAGCAATCGCCCGGCGGGTGCAGAGCTCATCGCAGAATTGAGGCGCTCTACGACAGGCGTGACTTTCGATGAACAACCCATGCTCACCTTGAACATCGCTGACCTGGACATGGATGCCGCGCAACGCCTGTTCGGACCGGATCACCCCCTTACCGAAGAAGCGTTGCTGACCTTACGGCTGCTGGTGCCCGAACAGGGCCGCCTGGTTCCAACCAAAGGCGCTATCTTGCTCTTTGGCAAAAACCGCTTGCAACACTTCCCCGATGCCTGGGTGCAGTGTGGACGGTTCACAGGCACAGACAAAGCGCGTATTTTTGATCACATTGAGATTCATTCCCACCTTCCTGGCTGTGTCGAAGAGATTATGAATTTTCTGAAAAAACATGCCATGCGAGGTGCGGATTTTTCTGAGATTCGACGCAAAGATGTCTGGAGCATCCCCTTACCGTTGTTGCGGGAAGCCATCATCAATGCCCTGGTACATGCCGACTACTCCCATCAAGGCGCCCCGGTACGTGTAGCGTTCTTCGACAACCGGATTGAAGTGGAAAGCCCTGGCATCCTTGTGCCCGGCATGACTGTCGAAGCCATGAAGCGCGGAGTTTCAAACCTGCGTAACCGGGTCATCGCACGGGTTTTTCGTGAGCTGAAGCTGATCGAACAATGGGGTAGCGGTGTCAGCCGCATTTTTCGGGAAGCCAGGGAACATGGATTACCTGAACCTACAATTGAAGAAATTGGCATGCACCTGCGGTTGACCGTGTATCTGAGGAGCCAGGCTGCAACCGAAACAGGCGCTGCAATGTTGACTTCAGACCAGAGTCACTCAAGCAGCACACAACAAGACCCGGTATCAAGGCTAGAGTCAAGGCTAGAGTCGAGGCTAGAGTCAGCACTTGCGGCTAGAGTCGTTTTACTTCTGGACAACAAAGCAGCTGGCAAAGCGGAACTTGCCAGTTTGATGGGTCAAAAGGCCGTTTCGGGCGCCCTGCATCGTCAGATCAGATTGCTGCTGGACCGCCATCTTATTGAGATGACCTTACCCGACAAGCCCAATAGTCGATTTCAACAGTATCGCCTGACAAAAGAAGGCGTTACTGTCGTCACTGAAACCAAGAAAGCGTTGGGGTAAGCGTGCAGCAAGATCGATTCATGGAACTGGCCAGAACGAAGTTTGGACAATGATGGTCGCCACCGACGAACACACCGAGTACCGGGACGGCAACGGTTTCATTGCCGAAATCATCCGCACTGACCGACGTAAAACCGCTGATTTGCGGGTGGAGGACGGTGCGGTGTCGATTATCGTGCCCCGCCACGTTTCTCTGGAAAAAATCGACCAGATCCTGGCCAGCAAACGCCCGTGGATCAAGGCAAAACTCGCCCTGCATCGCGAAGCTGCACCCGTCAGCGGGAAGGTTTTTTTGTCGGGGGAAGCGTTTCCCTACCTGGGGCGCAACTACCGGCTGAAGGTCGAGCAAGGCCCGTTTGCGCCGGTACGCCTGATTCAGGGCAGACTGGTGGTTCAGGTGCCCCAGGGCAGCGAACAGCCCCACATGGTGCGTAACGCCCTGGTGCGCTGGTACAAGCGGCAGGCTGAACAAAAACTGGCTGAAAAAGTGGCCAGGTACGCGCCGATTGTGGGGGTGAAACCCCACGGGGTTGGTATTAAAACCTTCCGGTCACGCTGGGGCAGTTGCACGGTTCACGGCAAACTGGAATTCAACTGGCAGATCATGATGGCCCCGAACCGTATGGTGGATTATGTGGTGATCCATGAACTGTGCCATTTGATCCGACATGACCATTCACCTGAATTCTGGAAGGAAGTGACACGGGTGATGCCCGAATACGCGGAGTGCCGACACTGGCTGAAGATGAACGGAATGGGGTTACGGGTTTGACGTACGGCATCGATCTCTCAATTCAAACAGTATCCAGGATGTTGACATAACAACAATCCGGGCGCCTGCATTAGAAACTTCTACAGTTACATATATAGAGTCTGAAGACGAGCCTTTCAAACACTGACGCCCGTCGAACCTTCCTTCATCCCAGAGCCCGCTACCCCCACAGGTCGCGGGCTCTGTTCATTTCAGGAGCACACTCTATGAATACCCTCTGCCCGCTTTGCCGTTCCTCCAACACCCATCCCACACACACTGCACGCCATGTCGGCGGCACGCTGGGCGCACTCGGTGGCGCCACCAGCGGCGCTGCCAGTGCGTTATCTGCTGCCAAAGCGGGTGCCACCCTCGGTGCCTTCGCGGGTCCCGCAGGCAGCGTTCTGGGCGGTCTGGCAGGCGCTCTCTTTGGTGGCTTGCTCGGTGGCGCAGCCGGTTCCGTGGCGGGCGCTCGCGTGGGCGATGTCGTGGATAAAAACGTCTTTAACCGACTGCAGTGTGATGACTGTGGTCATGTCTTCACAGCCCGATAACCGTCTCGAACCATCCCCCCTTTCTTGGATGGCGTGCGTAAACAGCCATCCCTCTTACTCAGGAAATTCTCATGGCACATGAAATTCATCAAATGGCCTATGTCGGCCAAACGCCCTGGCATGGACTGGGCAATGCCTTGTCCCCCAACCAACCGCTGGAAGTCTGGGCCGAACAAGCCGGTATGGACTGGACGATCCAGGAGGCACCCGTGCAGTTCATGGACTGCGTCGATTCCAACCAAAGCCGACTAATTACCTTTCCCCATCACAAGGTTCTTTACCGATCCGATACCCACACCCCGTTATCGGTGGTCAGCCAACGCTACAAGGTGGTGCAACCGCGCGAGATTCTGGAGTTTTATCGGGATCTGACCGAAATATCTGGCTACCAACTGGAAACAGCGGGTGTCCTGAAAGGCGGCAAGAAGGTCTGGGCCTTGGCTCGTACCGGGCATTCAGCGACTCTGCAAGGCAACGATGTCACCAATGCCTATGTATTGTTGGCAACCGCCTGCGATGGCACCCTGGCCACCACGGCCCAGTTCACGGCGGTGCGTGTGGTGTGCAACAACACCCTGGCCATTGCCATTGATGACAGCAAGGGCGCGGTGAAGGTACCGCACAGCACCACGTTTGATGCTGAAGCGGTCAAGCGTCAACTGGGCATTTCCGTGTCCAACTGGGATTCGTTCATGTACCGCATGAAAAAGTTGAGTGAACGGTCGGTGTCACATCGCGAAGCGGAGACTTTCTTCCGGACCCTGTTTACCGATCCGGTCACCGGATCTTCACTCAAGCCTAACGAACAAGCCATGAACAAAGCCGCCACGCTCTATAACGGTCACGGACGCGGGGCTGAACTGGGTTCCTCTCAGGGAACCGCCCTTGGGCTGCTCAATGCCGTCACCGAGTTTGTCGATCACGAACGCCGGGCACGCAACAGCGACTACCGGCTCGATTCAGCCTGGTTTGGTCAAGGCGCAACACTCAAGCAAAAAGCCTTGGACCAGACACTGCTGATGCTGGCGTGATGAACTGGCCCTGTTCACTCACTCTGTCGTCCTTCTCAAACCCTTTCAATTTCTCAATCAAACCAACCTACGACCTGGTACCGCCATGGTACCGGGTCGTTTTTATTTGGGAGTCTCACTATGAACTACGCCATCCATGAACAACCTGCGGTCATTTACCGACGCCCTGCCCTGCGACTGGTGAACACCACGCAGTTATCCCGCCAAGAATGGCTGGATGTTCGCAAGCATGGCCTGGGCAGCTCCGATGCGGCCGCTGCTGTGGGCCTGAATCCGTACAAAAGCCCACTGGAATTGTGGCTGGAAAAAACCGGCCGGGATGCTGAACTGGAAAAATCCGATCCGAACGACACGAACTCGCCCGTGTATTGGGGCACCCAGCTTGAACCCATTGTGGCCGCCGCCTGCACACAGCACACAGGACGCAAGGTTCGCCGTGTGAACGCGGTGCTGCAACACCCTGAACACCCCTGGATGCTGGCCAATCTGGATCGGGAGGTGATCGGTGCGAACGATGTACAGATCCTGGAGTGCAAGACCGCCGGCGAGCATGGCGCACGCCTGTGGAAGAACGGGGTGCCCGAGTACGTTCACCTGCAGGTCCAGCACCAGTTAGCCGTGACCGGCAAGGCCGCCGCCGATGTGGCCGTCCTGCTGCATGGGCAAGAATTGCAGGTGCATCGGATCGAGCGTGACAACGCCCTGATTCAAACCCTCATACGGCTGGAGGCACGTTTCTGGGACTTTGTGACCTCGGACACCCCACCGCCTGCCGATGGCTCGGCATCCGCGGCCAGTGCATTGCAGTGCCTGTATCCACGCGATAACGGTACAGAACTGGATTTGACTCTGGAC
>JAAYGT010000059.1 GCA_012727555.1 Alcaligenaceae bacterium
CTGCGTGCCATGGCACGCTGCTGTTGACGGATTCGCCCTTTAACGTGAGGATCACCTTCGCTTTCCTTGTGTTCCTGCTTGACGTCCTGTTTGGACATACGCAATTTTTTGAAATGACTATAGAGCTGCCAGGGTGCATCGATGGCCACAATAAGGATGAGCCCGGCCACAATCAGGGCCGAACACAGTGCCACCAACCCGAACCCGCGCACCAGACCCTCGAAGGGTGTGGCATGCATGAGCGCGATCATGGGTTCCATGTAGTGTGAAATGACCAGCACGGCCACACCACCGATCACACCCGCCTTGGCCAGGGTTTTGACAAGTTCCACCAGCGTTTGGGCTGAAAACATGCGCCCGATCCCTTTGATGGGGTTCATACGCTCGAATTTGGGTTCGAGCGCCTTGCCGGAAAACACCAACCCGCCCATGGCGACCGACGCAAAGACCGCCACGACCACAAGTGTCACAAACAGGGGCGCCAGCGCCAGCAAGGCCTCGATGGCCAGTTTTGCCGCGTGTTCGATCATGAGGGGCGCATCCCGCGGCAAGCGGGGATCAAACCACATGCTGGTTTTGATGACACCGGACAACGTGGTGAACATGTAGGAACCCGTAAGCCACAAAACGGCCACCCCGGCTGCCAGCAGCAGAAAGGTATTGAGTTCACGCGACCGTGCAACCTGCCCCTCTTCGCGCGCCTTTTCCAGGCGCCGGGGCGAGGCCGCTTCGGTCTTTTCAAGGTCACTGTCGTCGGCCATGACTGCAAACGCCTACAGTAACATGCGGGCGTCAGAACCCCAGACTGGCGAGAAGATCGTCAACCTGATCCTGACTTGTGACAACATCGGCCTTGCCTTCGGGCTTGACTTCAGGCCCGTTCAGCAGTGACTTGGCTTCCTCGCGGCGTTCCTGGGGAACGCTGTCGATGAGCACCTGCACCAGTTCGGTTTCAATGGCACCGATAACCCCCAGCATTTTCATGATGACCTGACCGGTGAGATCCTGGAAGTCTTGGGCCATGATGATTTCCAGGAGATACCCCTGGGAGTTTTCAGTTTTCTGGGTGACATCTTTGAGCAATGCCCGGGTATCGTCGACCAGTTCGCGAGCTTCGGGAAGTTCGAGAGGTTGGTCGAAATACTGTTGCCAGCGTTTATCGAGCGCTTTGGCATCGCGATTCATGCTGTCTTGAAGCGGCTGCACCTGTTCGGTGAGCGTGAGCACCCTGTTGGCCGCCTGTTCGGTCATGCGTGCCACATAGTGCAGACGGTCACGCGCATCGGGAATGGCATGCGCGGCTTCCTTGATGGCATGATCCAGGCCCAGTTCGCGCATGCTGTCACGCAGCATGCGCGTAACCGACGCGACACGGTGAATCAGGTCAAAGGAAGGATCGCCCTCGGGGGCATGACCCGTAGCCGCCGCACCCTGCGGCGTTTCCGGAACTTCGGGGGTGGGGTTATCCGTCACCATGGGTAGAGGTCTCCTTAACCCAGTTTTTCGAAGATTTTATTCAGTTTTTCTTCGAGGGTAGCCGCTGTGAAAGGTTTGACGACATACCCGCTGGCGCCCGCCTGGGCCGCTGCGATGATATTTTCTTTTTTAGCTTCGGCCGTGACCATAAGCACCGGCAATTTAGACAAATTGGGGTCGGCACGAATATTCTGGAGCATGGTGAGACCATCCATGTTGGGCATGTTCCAGTCGGAAACGACGAAATCGAATGAGCCGCCGCGAAGCTTTTCGAGGCCCATGGCGCCGTCTTCAGCTTCATCGACATTTTCGAATCCAAGGTCTTTCAGCAGGTTCTTGATGATACGACGCATGGTGGGAAAGTCGTCGACCACCAGAATCTTCATGGACTTTTGTACCACGTGTTTATCTCCGATGAGGTATCGTAAGGTTGGGCCTGCCTGAAGGCGGGCCCGGCATTGCAGACAGAATCTGACAAAATTTCATTAAAACGTGATCATACCCTGTGACCGTATGACCCGGCACTGGCAAGAATACGTTCGCTCATTTCAGCCAGCGGAACCGCTTCGCCGGCTGCACCAATATGCAACGCTTCACGCGGCATGCCAAACACCACGCAACTGGCTTCGTCTTGGGCAAATGTAACCGCCCCGGCCTGTTTCATGGCCAGCAACCCTTGCGCGCCGTCTTTGCCCATACCGGTCAGGATGACGCCAACTGCATTCTTGCCGGCCACTTCGGCCGCTGAATGAAACAGGACATCGACAGATGGCCTGTGACGATTCACCGGCTCGCTGTAATCGAGCTGCACCACATAATTGGCCCCTGAACGGGCCAGTTTCATGTGTGCAATACCACCCGGCGCCAGATACACATGACCCGGCAATACACGCTGGCCATCTTCAGCCTCGTGCACCTGCACGGCACACAGGGAATCGAGCCGCTTCACAAACGATTTGGTGAAACCGGCTGGCATATGCTGGGTGATCATGATGGCCGGGCTGTTGGCCGGCAAGGGTTCAAGAACACGCCGGATCGCTTCGGTTCCACCCGTTGACGCCCCGATCATGATGAGCTTTTCAGTGGTTGAATAGGATTGCAGCAACTTGCGACGCGGCGCCTGGGCGGACGGCTGCACCTGGCGCGGCCTGGATTGCGCTGCGGCACGAATTTTATCAGCAATAAGATCCGTATATTCAAGCAGGCCGTCGCGCAGCCCCAGTTTGGGCTTGGTGATGAAATCGACCGCGCCCAGTTCCAGTGCCTTGAGTGTTACATCGGAATTGCGTTCGGTGAGCGATGACACCATGACGACCGGCATGGGCCGCAATCGCATGAGGCGCTCAAGAAAATCGAGACCATCCATGCGGGGCATTTCGACATCGAGTGTCAGGACATCGGGGTTGTGCTGCTTGATCAGTTCGCGTGCAACCAGGGGATCGGGTGCGGTGGCAACCACTTCCATGTCGGGCTGGCTGTTGATGATTTCTGTCATGAGCCCCCGCACCAATGCGGAATCATCGACGCACAATACTTTTATTTTTTTCATCATTTAACGACTTCGTATACGGTTTGACCCTGCAGTTTGAAGGACTTGGTCAAATAGGTAAAGTTTTCAGAATGACCTGCAAACAGCAACCCGCCCGGCTTGAGCATGGTGGCAAAGCGGTCGAGAATACGCGTTTGAGTGGGTTTATCGAAGTAAATCATGGTATTGCGACAAAATATCACATCGAATTTCTGCCCCGATGGCCAGGAAGGTGACAACAGATTCAGGACATCGAACTGGATGAGATCGCGCAATGCCGGTTTGGCGCGCACCATGCCGGCGCGTTGCCCGGTACCCCGCATGAAGTACTTGCGCAGATAAGCTTCCGGCACCGGTTTGACCCGCTCGATGGAATAGACACCTTCGCGCGCACGTTCGATGGCGTGGGTGTCGATGTCGGTTGCAAGGATACTGACACCGGTGTCGGGTGACGGCAGGTTTTCGCGCAGCGTGATGGCAATGGTGTAGGGTTCTTCGCCGGTTGAGCTGGCCGCACACCACACCGCGAACGGCTTGCCACGCGCTTTGGCAAAGCTCGCCAGAATATCGAAGTGATGCGCTTCGCGAAAAAAAGCCGTGTGGTTGATTGTGAATGCGTTGACAAATGCTTCCCAGTGCGATGATTCAGGATTCTTTTCAAGGTGGTCGAGAAATTCCCTGACCGTTGTTGCCCCGACATGACGGGCACGCAAACCCAGCGTGCGTTCAGCCATTTCACGCTTGTGCGCACCAAGAACAATACCCGTGCGGGCATGCAGCAAACGCGAAGCACGCTCGAAATCGTTCTGCCCGACCTCGGGCAGGGTCGGCATGGAGAAAATCGAAGAAGCAGTTGTTGACATGGAGTGGGAACGTTTACACGCTCCGGTCGGTTAGGTGTTAGGGGTCAGGCGTGGCGCGCTGGCAGCATACAACCCTGCAGACTGAACGCCACCGGGATCGACTGAAGACGCATGTTCTGCCGGGGCCGTGTCGTGATCAATGATGAATGGTTGCGTGAAATCGTGTTCGTTGTCGGGCTGCACATTGTGAGGATCGGCGTTATACATGACACCGGCAGCAAACGCCGGTCCAGAACCGCTGCCTGGCTGACTGCGGGCAGCACCCGGACTGCTGGCATGAGGCACATGATGCCCGGCTGCATCGCGGGACAACCTGAAAACCTCGACGGACCGCAACAGGCGCTCTGCCTGATCCTGAAGCGAGCCCGCTGCGGCGGTTGCCTGCTGCACCAGCGCCGCGTTTTGTTGCACGACGGAATCCATTTCGTTGACTGCCAGATTGACCTGTTCGATGCCATCGGACTGTTCATGCGAAGCCGTCGAGATTTCAGCCATGATGCGTGTGACGCGTTCAACGGACTGAACGACCTCGGCCATGATGCGACCGGCTTCGTCGGCCTGCTGCGTGCCTGCCTGCACACGCTGGACGGAGGTGTCGATGAGCCCTTTGATTTCCTTGGCTGCCTGGGCACTGCGCTGGGCCAGCGAACGGACCTCTCCGGCCACAACGGCAAAGCCTTTGCCTTGTTCACCGGCACGGGCAGCCTCGACGGCGGCATTCAATGCCAGTATGTTGGTCTGGAACGCAATACCATCAATGACCGTGACAATATCGGACATTTTCCCGGCGCTTGCGCTGACGGTATCCATGGTGGACACCACCTGCCCGACCGCCTGACCACCACGCTGGGCCACCTGGGCGGCATTACGAATCAGTGCATCGGCCTGTTGGGCATTTTCGGCATTCAGACGAACTGTGCCGGCCAATTGCCCCATACTGGCTGCGGTTTCCTGAAGCGAGGCGGCCTGCTGTTCCGTGCGGGCACTGAGATCGGTGTTGCCTGCATAAATTTCGCGTGAACCGTGGGTGATCTGTTCCACGCCATCGCGCACGGTGGCCACGGTGCGCGTAAGACTGTCTTGCATGCGGCGCACGGCATCGAAGAGCACACCGATTTCATTGCGCGATGGTACGTGTACAGGCTCGGTGAGGTCGCCGCCGGCAATGCGTTCAAAGTGCTTGCCCGCTTCACGTAACGGGCGCAGCACCATACGCCCCAGAAAAAGATAGGCAATGACGGCCGTGAGCACGCACGCCAGCATGCCCACGCCAACCAGCTGGACCACCAGGTTGTACTGCCAGGTTTGGCCTTCATAGGTGGAATCGATGTTGCGCTGCTGGTAGCGATGCAGGGAAATGAGGGAGCTGTAGAGGTCTTGCTGCAGATAGGAAACCGTATGCCCCAGGGTTTCGTGAACGCTATTGACCTGCCCCTGCAGAAGCAGGTCGAAGAGTGGCTGGACGCCATCTTTCATGAGAATGTCGTACCCTTCAATGACACGACGATAAAACCCGCCGGTATCCGGTGTACCGGCGACCTGCTGCCTGAATTGGGCGAATTGTGTCATGGCGGTATCGAATTCGGTACGCGCCTGGCTGATCAGTTTGCGCGATTCATCGCTGATTGCCGAAGAGGCAGCACCGGACTCACCACCCCACTCATTGGCAATGGCGTAACTTTGCTGATCGCTGTTGACAATGAAGCTGCCAATGGCACGGCCCAGTGTGACCTGAACATTCTTGTAGCCGTCGATGAGCTGGTACAGCCTGGAACTGAGTTGCTGATTCGTGACAATGGTACCCAGCGCCTGGTTATTCGCCCGCAACGAAAGGACACCCAACGCGGCACCCGCAACCAGCATGATCAGGAAGAACACCAGCACAATAATAAGGCTGGTACGTACTTTCAGGCCGGAGAGCTGGAAACGGGGCATGCGCATTGGGTGACACCATGATGTTGAGGATTTCAGGCGATTGCGTTTTCGACCAGTGCCATTTCATCGGAGGTCATGAGCTTTTCGATATCGACCAGAATGAGCATGCGTTCGCCCAGCGTACCAATGCCGGTCAGGTATTCCGTTGAAAACGCGGTACCGAACTGCGGTGCTGCACTGATGTGCGAGGGTTGCAGCATCAGGACATCGGAAACACCATCGACCACCACACCCACAACGCGCGATTCAAGATTCAGAATGACCACAACGGTTTGATGGTTGTATTCAACACTTTCAAGGTTGAATTTGATGCGCATATCGACGATGGGTACGATGATGCCGCGCAAGTTGGTGACACCTTTGATGAAGGACGGCACGTTGGCAATGCGTGTAACGCTTTGGGCATCGTAACCACGAATTTCCTGAACCTTGAGGATATCGATGCCGTATTCCTGGGTACCCAGGCGAAACACCAGGTATTCCTGACCGGTACCCTCGACCTGGTTTTCGTCGTTTTCTAGGTTGGTGAACATGCTGCGTATCTCCGGGATTTTGAAGGGTTAGATCGTTGTTTTGTCGCGCGTGACGCGCATGAGGGCAAAGACATCGACAATGAGTGCCACACTGCCGTCGCCCAGAATGGTGGCCGCCGAAACGCCGGGAATTTTGCGGTAGTTGGATTCAAGGTTTTTAACCACCACCTGATGCTGCCCGATCAGGTGGTCGACCAGCAGCGCAAAACGGACGTCTTCAGCCTGCAATATGACGGCAATGGCCTTGGTGGGGTCGGTGACGGCATCACCGACATCGAAGACATCGTGCAGAGACACCATGGGCAGGTATTCGCCACGGACATGCATGACCGATTCGGTTTCGGAAATTTTGTTGATCTGTTCATTGGTGGGCTGCATGGATTCAGTAACGTGACTGAGTGGCAGAATGAATGTTTCGTTACCCACACGCACCGACATGCCATCGAGAATGGCCAGGGTCAGTGGCAGCACGATGCGGGTACTGGTACCCTGCCCGGCCCGTGAAGAAAGCTGGATATGCCCACCCATGGCCTGAATGTTGCGTCGTACGACATCCATACCCACGCCACGACCGGAAATATCGGTGACTTTTTCCGCTGTGGAAAAACCGGGCGCAAAAATAAGCTGCCAGAGTTCTTCGTCGGGTGTGCTTTCACTGACAGGAAAGCCTTGTTGAATGGCTTTTTTCAGAATGCGTTCGCGGCTGAGGCCGGCACCGTCGTCGGCCACTTCAATGACGATCTGGCCGCCGTGATGCTGAGCCGACAGGGTAAGAACGCCTTCGGCATTTTTGCCGGTAGCCACCCGTTTTTCAGGGGCCTCGATGCCGTGATCGATACTGTTGCGCACCAGGTGCGTGAGCGGATCGATGATGCGTTCGATAAGGCTTTTATCGAGTTCTGTGGCCTGACCTTTGGTGACCAGCTTGATGTTCTTGCCCATTTTGGCCGCGCTTTCACGCACCACACGGGGGAAACGACTGAAGACGTAGTCCATGGGCATCATGCGAATGGACATGACGGCTTCCTGGAGATCGCGGGCGTTGCGTTCCAGTTGTTCAATGCCGTTGAGCAGGCGATCGTGAATGACGGGGTCGAGGGTGGACGCTGTTTGAACCAGCATGGCCTGCGTGATGACCAGTTCACCCACCAGGTTGATGATCTGGTCAACTTTTTCAACACCGACACGAATGGTGCCGGATGAGCCACCGCCGCCACCGGAAGCACCGGCAGCCTTGGAGGGATCGGATGACTTGCCGCCCGCGCCAGAGGCACGTGCCGAGGCGCCTGCAGACGATGCCGGTGAGGCATCGGAGCCCGGATCTTCTGCGGTTTCGGGGGGCTCTGCGGATTCGGCA
>JAAYGT010000060.1 GCA_012727555.1 Alcaligenaceae bacterium
CGGGCTTGAACACGCCGAGGCGGGCGGGCAGAATGGGGAAACAAGGGGCCAGCTGTTTGAGGGCGGCGCTTTCGACCCGCCGGGGGCGGGTCGATCGCCCGAGTCCTGGGCCCGCCCCATTCTGGCCGAACGCATCGGGTAGCCCCGAAGGGGCCGTGTGATGCACGGAGTCCGGCCCCGGTACTCGCCAGAACCGGCGCAAGATACCTGTTCCGTGATACCTGTTCCGCAATACCTGACCTGACATCCGTTTCCAGCACGCACCACTTATTCGATCGCTGTTCCATTATGATCTGTACTGCATCATTACAAAACTGGCGACCGACGCATGACTGAAGACATTCTCATCAACGTTACACCCTTCGAAACCCGCGTTGCACTAGTCCAGCAAGGTGCTGTTCAGGAATTGCATATTGAACGCAGCATTCAACGTGGCCACGTTGGCAATGTCTATCTGGGCAAAGTCGTACGTGTCTTGCCCGGCATGCAAAGCGCCTTTATTGATATTGGACTTGATCGCGCAGCCTTCATTCACGTTGCAGACCTGCGCCAGAATCGTACAGAGCGCACCAACGGCACGCTGACAACGCCTATCGAAAAACTGCTGTTCGAGGGACAGCCCCTTTTGGTACAGGTTATCAAGGATCCACTCGGCACGAAAGGAGCACGATTATCTACACAGATTAGTATCGCCGGACGAATGCTTGTGTATTTACCCTTTGACCCGCACATTGGTGTATCACAAAAAATCGAATCCGAAGAAGACAGAATTTCTTTACGTGAACGTGTTACCCAGTTGAAACCGGCCGATGACAAGGGCGGCTATATTGTGCGCACACAGGCCGAAGGGGCAGGCAACGACGAACTGGAAGCTGATCAACAGTATCTGCGTACACTCTGGAATACGATTCAAACGAAAATAAAGACACAACCCACCCCTTCGCTTCTCTATGCGGATCTGACACTTGCACAACGTGTTTTACGTGACATGGTCACACCAATGACAGGCAGCATTCTGGTGGACTCACGAACAACCACCCAGCAATTGAAAGACTGGTCTGCGGTATACACGCCTTCTGTGCAAGACCGTATTGCCCATTACAGCGGCGAACGACCCTTATTCGACACAGCCAATGTTGACGATGAAATTGCCAAAGCGTTGTCACGAAGAGTAGATCTGAAATCAGGTGGGTACCTGATCATTGATCAAACAGAAGCCCTGACCACAATTGACGTCAATACCGGCGGGTTTGTAGGGGGGCGAAACTTTGACGATACTATTTTCAAGACCAACCTCGAAGCTGCCGTTGCAATTGCGCGCCAGCTCAGACTCAGAAATCTGGGTGGCATCATCATTCTCGATTTTATCGATATGGATAACGTTGGACACCGTGAGGCGGTGTTGTCAGAACTGAAAAAAGCCCTGGCCAAGGATCGCACACGCACAACGGTCAGCGGCTTCAGCCAGCTTGGTCTTGTTGAAATGACCCGCAAGCGCACGCGGGATTCATTGGCGCACCAACTGTGCGAACCCTGCCCAACGTGCCAGTCGCGCGGTAATGTGCGTACCGCACGTACATTATGCTACGAGATTTTGCGGGAAATTTTGAGAGAATCGCGACAATTTTCACCAAAAGAATTCCGGATCATAGCCTCGCAAGCCATTGTTGACCTGTTTCTTGACGAAGAAAGCACGCATCTGGCGATGCTGAGCGACTTCATCGACAAGCCCATTTCACTGGAAGTTGACGGTCAGTGTACTCAGGAACAATACGACATTGTGCTGATTTAATAAAAGACTGATCGAGCAGCTTGTTCCCTGATCGTACAATCGCACGCACACTGCGGGTCATTCAGAAAACCGCATGCAAAGCACCGAGAGTATGGGGCTTCCATCCTGCCTCTATCCATTCGAAGAGGATCTGAAACTGGACCAATTTGCCCCTTGGCTCACCGGGCCAGCGGTATTGCACTAATTGCCGGATACAGAACGCAGACCTGGCGCACAAGCAGGGTGTCTGCTTTGATTTTTTTGATGCCAGGTTCACTGCCAGCACAGGATTGTGACTGGCAGTGAACCCGTATCGTCAACGTGAAACAGATGTTGAGTTCTGTTCAGTTGCTTCAGCTTGCTGGCCAGGACACTGCGTGGGACGCTCAAGAGCCGCCAACAGGTACTGAATGCGTTGATCAACCGCTGAATTGGCATATTGGCTGTAAACGGCCAGCTTCACACGCTCTTCCTGCCTGAACGAGGGTTGATACCAGACCAAAGTGGCGAGCAGCGGGGCCTCACCACGCTGTTTGATGTCAGCATCGGATGGCTGATAAGTGATGCTGGCGTACGATGTCTCACGGGGTTCAAGCGCAAAACGGTAGGTAACGCCACACGCCAGTTCGTGTTTGAAAAGGGCCTGCTGAATCTGGGGGAAGGTTGTAAACAGAACGCGCTCCGTACGAAAATTCTGTTCATCAGCCAGCTGGGCACGCTGCGAATCGGGTGCCGTACCTGTGGTGGCGCAACCAGCCGCAACCAACATACTGGCCACAGCAAGCATTCGCAGGCCCATCGCGCCTGCTGCATATTGAAAATTGATCATGATCTGTGCGAGAAACCTCGGCAATCATGCCGGGCAGGGATAGCGCGGCACGCCTTGCGTGCCCTGATCTCGCGTCTCCTTTAAGTGGTGCTATCCTTCATTCCGGTAACATGAAGCGCTTTGTGTGATTAACTTAACCTGCCGTTATTCTTCGTCTCTGAACTGCATGCGGTACAAACCAGCATACACGCCATCGTGAGCCAGCAACTCTTCATGGCGACCTTGCTCAACAATGCGCCCCTGATCCAGTACAACAATACGATCTGCCTTCTGAACGGTTGACAGCCTGTGCGCAATGACAAGTGTTGTGCGACCCTGCATCAGGCTTTCCAAAGAGCTCTGAACCTGGCGCTCCGATTCGTTATCAAGCGCCGAGGTGGCTTCATCAAGTATCAGTATGGGGGCATTTTTGATCAGGGCACGGGCGATGGCAAGCCGCTGACGCTGCCCCCCGGAAAGTTGATTGGCATTTTCGCCAACCGGGGTGTCCAGGCCTGCAGGCAGGCTTTCAACGAACTCAAGCAAATTCGCTGCCTGCAATGCGGCCCGGACTTCCTGCATTCCCACCTGCCCCAAAGCGCCGTAGGCAACATTTTCTGCAATGGTACCCTCGAAAAGGATGACGTCCTGACTGACCAGCGACAAATGCGAACGTAAATCGCGCAATTTGAGGTCAGTAACCGAGACGCCATCGATGAGAACCTGACCCGAAACCGGATTCACAAACCTGGGCAACATGTTCACCAGCGTGGTTTTACCACTGCCTGAACGCCCCACAAGGGCAACGGTCTGGCCGGGCTCAACAAGCAAGGAAACATTGGACAAGGTATTGGACTGGGCGTCAGGGAAACGATGGCACACATCGCGGAACTCGATGCCACCACGTACAGGCGTCTTCAACTGACGCGTACCGGTGTCGGGTTCAGGAACCTGATCCACCAACGCAAACACACTTTCAGCAGAAATGAGCATGCGCTGCATGGTGCCTGCAATATTGGTCAGGCGTTTCATTGGATCAAAAATTTGCCCCAGGGCGGCCATGAAGGCAGCAAAACTTCCGACCGTGAGACCTTCGTTGTTGGCCTGGTAAAGGGCGACGGCGATAACAGCCGCTACGGAGAGTGAAATCGAAAACTGAGAAAGAGGCGACATGGCGGAGTCGGCACTGGCAGCGCGCATGGCAAAACGGCGAAGCCGGCCATTCACGTAATCAAACCGCGAGGACTCACGCTCGTAGCCGTCAAACAACTTGATGACACGCTGCCCTTCGATCCCCTCACGCACAACACGGGTCAGCTCGGCATTCATGCCAATGGTGTCACGATTGATGCGACGCAGACGCCGGATGAAGATACGTGCGATTAATGTAGAAATGGGCAACATGACGATCACGATGAGTGTCAGTTGCCAGGACATGTACAAAAGCACAACCAGCAAAGCAACGACAACAAGTACTTCACGCACAAGCACGGTAATGACTTCGGTGGCAATACCGGTGACGGTACCGGCATCGATGGTGAAACGGTTCAGAAGCCGGCCGGAATCACCGCGTTTGAAGTCTTCATCGGACAAGCCCAGTAATCGATCGAACATTTCCTTGCGCAGGCCAAGCAACATTTTGTTCGCTACCCAGGCCAGCAGGTAGGAGCTTGCATAGCTGCACACGCCGCGCAAGAACATGAGGCCGACCACAGCCAGGGGGATCGACCAGATATACGAGGGTTTGCTGCCGGAAAAACCGTCATCGAGCAAAGGCTTCATGATGATGGCCAAGGTGGGCTGGGTGGCCGCGGCAACACTGACCAGCGCAACGGCAAGCACAACAACCTTCCAGTAAGGGCCCAGCCGGCTGTAGATGCGGCGCCAGAGATCAAACTTGACTGGCTCGGCGTGTGACGCCGTGCTTTCAGGGGCTGACATGGGTATTGGACTCGCTTATATACTATAGGGTGTCCGATTTTAACCGCCTTGGCTGGTTTGCCTGAAACCAGAAGGGCCGGTTCGGCAGTCGGGGGTATATAAACCCGTGCTATTCCTCATGCGCCGTGCAGGCACACGCTGTGCCCACGTGACAGAATCTGCGGATTCTGTGCGTTTTCAGTTTGTTTCTTCGGATCTTTCATGCAGAAACCTTCGGCAATTTATTTACGGCTTCCCAACTGGATCGGCGATGTCTGCATGAGCCTGCCCTGCATCGATGCGCTCCTTTCAACCGGGGTACCTGTCGTTGTCTGCGCGCGTGGCTGGGCCCGTGATTTGCTCGCAGCGTACCCCCTTGCCGGCTTTGTGGAAATGAGCGGACGCTGGCGGGCTGATCGTGCTGCAGTGGCAGAGCATCGCAAACTGTCGCGGCATGCGCATCCTGTGGGCCTGATTCTGCCTGACTCACTTTCAAGTGCCATGGTGTTCCGTTTTGCCGGCGTTCCGGGTGCAGGCTACCGCGATGACGGGCGCAGCCTGATTCTGCGCTGGCCTTTCAGAAAACCGGTGCCACGCCCCCACGCTGTCCAGGCGTGGTACGGACTTACCCGGCAGGCCTTGCAGCGCTGGGGGTTTGACTGCCTGCCTCTGCCTCCCGGCAAGCACCTTGGCCTTCAATTACTTGAACGTCACGATCAAGAGTGCCTGGATGCACTGAATACGGCCGGGTTACTGCCCGGACATTTTGTGCTGATCGCCCCCACCGCAACCGGGCTGCATCATGGCAAGGCCAAGGTGTGGCCCTGCTTTGCCGAACTGACCGATGCGCTACTGGCACAAGGGTATGCCGTGGCCATGTGCCCGCCGCCGGCGGAAATTCCAGAAGCGCGCCGCTCGGCGCCTGGCGCTTTGTGCATCCCTTCACTGAAACTGGGCGCTTTTGCGGCCCTGACCCGGCAAGCAGCTCTGGTGGTCTGCAACGATTCAGGCGTTTCACATATCGCTGCAGCAGCAGGTGCGCGCCAGATCACCCTGTTCGGTGTCACTGATCCCGAGCGCACCGGCCCCTGGTCAGGCCAGGCTCGGTGCCTGGGCTCACGCACACAATGGCCCACTGTCGATGACGTTGAAAAGAGTGTCCTTTCCGAACTTGACACCCCGTTCCCCGGCGATCCTGAATGACACTTTCAAGTTTTTTGGCCAGCCTGATCATTCCGCTTAATCTGTGTGTGGCACTTCTTGTGATGTCGGTGCTGCTGTTCATGCTGCGCTGGCGCAAACTGGCCGCGCTGACAGCCTGCACGGGGCTTTTGTGGGCACTGTTCTGGTCACTGCCGGCGTCCTCGTTATGGGCGGGCGGTCGTCTTGAACAAATGTTCCCTTACCGGTCGCCTGACCAGGTGCCTACGGCGCAAGCCATTGTGGTTCTGGGCGGTTCAACAGCCAATGGTCGTCACAACTGGTTTGAACCCTACGATGCCGACCGTGCCCGTGCCCGCGTTGACACTGCGGCAGATCTGTACAAAGCCCACCGGGCACCACGGATCATTGTCTCGGGGGCGGCACTGGAAGGATCGGTCAGCGAGGCGCAGATCATGGCGAATGCGCTACGTCAGCAGGGCGTTCCGGATCACGCCATCGAACTGGAAGCACGCAGTCTGACAACCTATGAAAATGCGCTCTATACTGCGCAAGAACTCAAGAGACTGAACATCGATTCCATCATTCTTGTCACATCGGCATTGCACATGCCACGTTCAATGGGTGTGTTTCGAAGCCAGGGCCTGCAACCCATTGCAGCCCCCTCGCAACACCAGATAGTTGTACCCGACAATTCCCGTTTTGCCTTCTGGTTGCCCAATATTCGCGCGCTCGATGCCAGCCGCACCATCATCAAGGAATATGCCGGCATTGTGGTTTACTGGATCAGGGGATGGCTGTGAAATGTCGAGACGGTTGCGGTGCCTGCTGTATTGCCCCCTCCATCTCCAGTGCCATTCCAGGTATGCCAAATGGCAAGCGCGCCGGTGAACGGTGCGTGCAACTGGATGAAAACCTGCGATGCAAAATCTTCGGCAAACCCGAACGGCCGGCGGTGTGTGGTTCACTGATTCCCGACCCTGGCATGTGCGGCGACAACCGGGAACAGGCGCTTCGCTGGCTGGGCGTGGTGGAAGAACTGACATCACCCAAACAAGGCTGAGTTTGACGCGTGTCGGGCATGACAATTGCCGGCCGCCAGACAGGTTGCCCTGGCCACACCTTACCTCATCGCATCGTGACTATTCAGCGGCACGCAAACAATCGGTTCAGTTCAACTGCACCTGACCTTCAACACAAATAACCACATCACCCCCGATCCAGAACCCAGAGCCTTCGCGGCTGACATGCACCCTGCCCTGGCGTCCCAATACGGTGCCCTGCGAGGCAACGTAGTGATCAGGCGCCCGGCCGGACTGCACCAGCCACTGGGCAAGGCCTGCATTCAGGCTGCCCGTGACGGGATCTTCGGTAATGCCCAACGGACCGACAAAAGCGCGAACTTCAAACTGAAGATCGTGACCTGAGGGGTAAGCACCGACCACACCCAGCTTCAGGTCGTTGATCAGGGACATGTCGGGACGCAGCGCCAGAACCGTGGCCGCGCAGTCAAGCAGCACGGCGCACCAGCCGGGACCGTTGTCGACCCATTGATGGGCGAGCAACTGCTCAGGCTTCAGGCTCAGTGCCTTCAGGATACGCTGCACCAGGGTGTCGTCGAGCGGCCCGCTACGGCGCAAGGCCGGTGCGCCAAAGGCAAGACGCTGGGCTGATCGCCTGACGGGAACAAGACCGACCCCGCACTGTTGAATAATCTGATCGGCGTGCTTGCCCGCCCCGCCCGCAGCCAGCCAGGCATGACAACTGCCCAGGGTGGGATGACCGGCAAACGGCAGTTCACCACCCGGCGTGAAAATACGCACGCGGTAGTCGGCCCGGGGATCGGTGGGACGCAGCAAAAACGTGGTTTCGGACAGATTGGTCCAGCGGGCAAACGCCTGCATGGTGCTGTCGTCGAGATCATCGGCGTCGTGAACAACCGCCAACGGATTACCCAGCAAAGGCTTTTCTGTGAAAACATCAAGTTGATGAAAACGGTACAGGCGTGTCATGGCGTATGGAAACAAACGTAGGGTGGTGGCTCATTGTGATCGTTTTTCAACCATCACATCGTTGTACAACGTCAGGTAGCTGGAGGCCACAGTGTCCCAGCCATGACGCTGCACAACCTGAATGGCACCTTCCTGCAACCGCTTGCGCACTGCATGATCGGTTGACAGCTGGTGTATCCAGGAAGACAGTTGTTCGGCGTTTTCAGGGTGATCCAGCACCAGGGCATCGTGGTCGTGCGTAACATACTGGGCAAAACCACACCAGGGCGGCGGGCTGATGATGACGGGCAGACCGTACGACATGGCTTCCAGGGGGGCCATGCCAAAGCTGTCGTTAAGAGTGGGATGCACGTATAGATCGGCCATGTGGTAATACATGGCCACACTGGGTGTGGGGGGCACCAGCTTTACACGATCGCTCAGATCCGGGTAGCCCGGTTTCCCGAAAATAAAGTCCCGCGTATCGGCATTGCTGCCAACAACCAGCAGTTTCACAAACGGCGGAAGTTGCGCAAGTGCCGCCAGCACGGTGGGCAAGCCTTTGCGCATGGGGTTGCGCGCCACCATGAGGCAAATAAAATCGGTTGCAGCAAGCCCCAGGGCCGTGCGGGCGGCTTCAATTTCAGTTTCTGGAACCGAGGTGGGTGGCACAACACCGGGGGGAATGACCGGGTAGCTGTTTTTTGCCCCGTAAGCCTGCTGCAACTGGGTGGCAATCAGTTGCGACACAGCAACTGTTCGATGACCCGGACGTGGCTGCACACGGCGGGCTTCCAGCCCCAGATAGGTTTGCACACGCGGGCTGATGAAGGAGAGTGTTTTTTTCAGCCAGGGCATGGCACGCACACGCCAGTTGTACCGTACCGGTGTGACGTGAATGACTTCGATGTCACCACACCAGCCATTCATGTGGGAATGGACAATGTCAAAGCCGGTACGGGTGGCGCGGCGTGCCCGGATTGCAAACAACAGCACCCGAACCCAGCTAGGCCAGTGTTGCCAGGAAGCCAAAGCCACAAAGGGAAGATCGATGCCGCATGCGGGATCGTATTCGCGCGCGAATACCGTGATGTCGTGATCGCGTGACAACTGGCGCATCAGTTCGACACCATAGGCTTCAGCACCGCCGAACCGGTTGCCGAAACGGTCGACGACAAAGGCCAGTTTCAGACGCTTTTGTGGTTGTTCCGGCATTATGCGTTTTCCTTTGCACGACGTTTGCGGTCTTCAAGGTGGGTAAGGCATTTTTGCAAGAAACGCACAATGTGGGTGGTGCGTGCCACAAGCACCCGGGGCAGGCCGAAGGGGTCGTCGTCAGGGCGTACCAGGCCGCCTTCTGTGGTGGTGGCATTGCTGTAGCCAGCCTGCCACACGAGTTGACGCAGCGGTGGTGTTTCGTGGCCATAGGGGTAACAGAAGGCGGTCACGGGTTTCTGCACGATGCCTTCGAGCACTTGTCTGGAACGCACGATCTGGTCACGCGCGATTTCAAGGCTGACATTGGGCAGGTCAAGATGATCAACGGTGTGCGAACCGACTTCCATGCCGGCTGCGGACCAGGCACGGATCTGGTCGGGTGTCATGAGAGGTGATGGGGGAATGCCCTGGGCATGATCCCAGACGTTGCTGCCGGCCAGCTGGCCGGCCACAAAATAATTGGTGGCGGTGAAGCCGTTTGCTTTCAGAACGGGCAATGCGTTTTCGAGTACGTTGCAGTAGCCGTCGTCGAAGGTGATGCCGACCACGCGACCGGTTTTTTCCCCGCTCAGGTACGGTAGCAGGTCGCGCATGGACATGCCCTGGTAACCCAGGCGCCGGAGCCAGGCCATTTGGCGCCGGAAGTTGTGCGGGTGAACAACCAGGCTGCGATAGGGTGTACCGCGGGGAGCGGGGAGCCCGATTTGGTGGTACATGAGAATGGGGATCATGCTTGGGATTATATCGGGTGGGTAGGTTCTTCTGGAGAGGTTTCTTGACCCGGCCTGCGGTGAGGCGACGTGAACCGGGGTGCATCGCACGGCCCTTCGGGCTGCCCTCACACGACTTCTGAAACGGGGCGGGCCCGAGACTCGTACGTCTTGACCCGCCCCTGGCGACTCAAGACGTACTCAGACAGTCGGGCCCTTTCCCCCCGTTTCAGAAGTCGTGTTCGGCGTGCTCAAGCCCCCCCGGTTCACGTCGCCTCACCACAGGCCTGGACAGGTGTAGTCATTCCAGAATGCTTAACAGGGAGATTGTTTGGTTAGACAAGCAAGAATCAACAGAACATCAGTGATTTTTTATTGGCTCAACGACTCGTGAGTTTTCATAAGCTGAAAAGGAAACTATGCTTAAACAGATTGCAACCGTTTTGCCACCGCGTTGTAGACGTTGAGTGTGGTAAGGGCGAAATCGGCTTCGCTGAAGGTGGTGACGGCATGATCGCGGGCGGCTGCGGCTTGAGCCGCCAGGTCACACTGGCCGGTCAGGATGGCCTGCAGCACGTTGGTTATGGCGGGCACAGAGCCAACTGGGACGATCCAGCCTTGCAGGCCATCCGACAGGTTTTCAGGTAAGCCGCCGGCATTGGACACCAGGGTGGGCAGGCCCATGGACAGGGATTCGCGGCAGGCGTACGAAAGTGCTTCTTTGTGCGAGAGGACAAAGCCTGCGTCGCAGGCACCCAGAACGTCGCGGATGTCATCAACCAGACCGGGAAAGACGAGGCGATCGCCCAGCCGGTCGATGCCCAGGCGCTGGCGCAGGTCCGGCGAAGGCGGATCACCTGCGACCAGAATATGAATGCGTGCCAGGTGCCCGGGGCTTAAAGCTGCAACGGCAGCGACCAGGTCACCCCAGCCTTTTTCATAATCGGTACCGCCTGTACTGCCGAACACCAGGGCATCGTGCGGCAAAGGCCTGCCGAACCAACGCTGTTGCAAGGCCTGTTTTTGTGCGGTTGATACAGGCGCAAAGTGTCGGGTGTCAATGCCGTGGCGGATGACGTGTATGGGGCATCGATGGTAGGGGGTGGGTTCCAGAAAACGGGCAACGTAATCACTGACAGCGATGACGGCATTCGTGCCGAAGCGGGCTCGCAGTGTGTGACCCACGCTGCTTGCACGATGCAGATTGTGTTTGGTCCAGACGATGGCGGGAACTGATGACTGGCCGATGCGGGCCAGCATGGCATGACGGTGGTCTGCAGAGCCGTTGACGTGAATGACATCAAACTGTTCGCTCGCAAGAAAACGATGCAACTGACGAACCTCACGCACCAGCACCGGCAAACGACTGGTGTACAAGCCAGGCAAAACGCGAACTCCGGTTTCCTGCGAGGCATAGCGGTACAGACGGCCCGAGGGCGGGACCGCCAGAGTGATGTCAACGGTGTCGCGCAACTGACGCAGCAGGTTGATGATGTAGGTGACGTGGCCACCACCGTTGCCATGATGAATATCGGTGATCAGGAGCTTGAGTTTTTTGGTCATGAAAAATCACCTGAACAGCAGGAGCAAAGGCAAGGCCAGACAAGACAAGACAGGACAAGACAGGAATTATTGAGCGCCTTCAGGGCGCTTGTTGCTCGTGTGTGCCGAACCTGGCAGAGCGCCCTGCCCTGCCGATCCGTTCTGGCCGGCCTGTTCTGTTGTTACACACTGACCACCCTTCAGCAGGCTATCTGGCAAACCACTCTGGAGTGCTTCGACAGGCAAATCGGACGGCAACACTGTTGCAGGCGGGTTTTCACACCGCGCGTTGCCATCCCGGACGGTATCGCGATGGGCGGCAGCACGATTCAGAAAAAGCAGTTTTGTGTAGCGATAATAACTGCCGGTTGCCGCCATGACGGCCAGGATGAACCCCTCGCGGCCGTCCAGAAACCCGCGTCGCACCAGGTAGTGACGCAGGAACGTCCAGGTTGCGTGCCCGACTGCCGCCGGCACACTGGTGCGCTTGCCGCGTGCGTGCATGGCGGCAGCAGCTTCGGAAGAATACAGATTGATTTTGGCAATGAATGCCTCAAGATTCGCATAGGGATAATGCAGGAAATGGGCCTTCAGGGCGGGAACCGGCCCCTGGATGTCGAGCCGTTCATGCACTTTGGCGGATGTGAAGTGTGCACAGCCACGCTTGAACAGACGCACCACGTAATCGGGCCACCAGCCACTGTGGCGGATCCAGCGCTCGCCAAACCGGGACAGGCGTGCAATGCGGTAGGCATCGGATACAGGTGCCTGCAGGATTTCGCGGATTTCCCCCGCCAGTTCAGGCGTTACGCGTTCATCAGCATCGATCGACAACACCCAGTCACCGGTGGCCAAGGCCAGGGCACGGTTTTTCTGGGGACCAAAACCGGGCCAATCGGTGGTGCTGTGCACCTTTGCACCGTGAAACCGGGCGATATCCAGCGTGTTGTCCGTACTGCCGGAATCGAGCACGATGATTTCATCGGCAAACGCCACGGACGCCAGGCAGGCACCCAGATTGGCTGCCTCGTTCTTGGTGATGATGATGACGGAAAGCTTCATGCCTGGCCACGCAGGCTGCGTTTCCACTGCTTCCAGCCGTTGAACAGCGGCCCGATGACAGGATGCGCGGCCACCTTGATGCGCCTGCCCACGGATTCGCCCGAGGTGTTGCGCACGGCAAAACGGTAGATGTGCGCCGGATCAGTTCCGGGCCGGTTCTGGCCGAAAGCACGGGTGGTGTACAGGTAGCGAAAGCCGGCCTGTTGCGCAATGCGCACGTAGTCGGGATCGAAATAACCCTGGGGCCAGCAGAAGTGCTCGGACACAGCGCCCAGGTGCTGGATCAACGTTTCACGCGATTGCTGCAATTCCCGGGTCATGTGATCGTTTTTCCGGGTGGCATCGGGGGCAAGATCCCAGCGTGTGTGGGTGTGGGTGTGGCTGTGAAATTCCAGCACGCCACTGGCCAGGGCCTGCTCGATTTCACTCCAGCGCATGATGACATCATCGCTGTGGCCCTGCTCGATACGCTGCTCGCATTCGTGGTGCGTGAAGGCAGACGGCGCCTGATCGAGGGTACGCACGGGGCCCTGACGGTTCCAGGACGTGACCAGGAAAATGGTGGCTTTGAAACCGTATTTTTTCAGCAAGGGAAAGGCATACAGCCAGTTGTCGAGGTAGCCGTCGTCGAAGGTGATCAACACCGAGCGGGCTGGCGCGGCCTGGCCATTCAGGTGGGCGGCGAACTGGTCGGTTGACAGCGATTGATAGCCTTTTTTCTGCAACCAGGCCAACTGGGCTTCAAAGTGACCCGGCGATACATTGATCATGCCGCCTGCCGGGGTGACATGATGGTACATCAGTACAGGAACCGTTCGACGTGAGTCGCTCATGGTGAAGTCTCCGGCAGTCAGGCACGCAACTCGGCCAGCCAGCGTGCGTAGCAGGTTTCGATGGTAGCCGCCATGGTTTCCGGGCTGAACGGGCTGTTCTCGCGACAAAAACGCAGGCCGGCACGGCCCATGGTCTGGCGCAGGCCAGGGTTATCGATCAGGGTGCGCAGGGCATCGGTAAGTGCCGGTATGTCATCGAGCGGCACCAGTAGTCCTGAAACACCGTCCTGCACCATTTCAGGGACGCCGTCGACTCGTGTGCCCACGGTGGGCAGGCCGGCAGCACCGGCTTCGACAAATACGGTTCCCGAGGCCTCTCGGCGTGTGGCCAGGGCAAAAATATCAAGACCCGCCAGCACGTTGGGGATGTCGTTTCGGGCACCCAGCAAGTGCACACGCCGCTCAAGTTTCTGTGCAGCAACGTACGCCTGCACCTGCTCGAAAACGGGTGAGCCGCCGCCGGCAAACACCAGATGCACGTTGGGCCGCTCGTGAATGAGCGGTTTCATGGCGTCGATCAGTTCACGGTGGCCCTTTTCGGCCCGCATCACCGCAACGCAACCGACCAGCACATCGTTCTGGGCCAGTTTCAGTTCATGGCGCAACGTGGAGTGCTCGGGCACGGGTGGCAGGTCAACGGCCGGGCGTACGGTGGCCACTTTTTCGGGGGGTACACCCCGTTCGATCAGGTGATTGCGCACGAAATCACTGGCTGTTGTGACACGATGTGGAATGACCGTGTACGACAGCAAGGAGCCGACCTTCTTGGCCAGATGGCGCGTACGCACGATAAGCGGCGTGCCGGCCAGCCGGGCACCTGTTCCGGCCAGAATGGTGTCGCGCCGGCTGTGGGTATTCAGGACATCGAAACGTCCGGCCTTCAGCACAGAACGCACGAAAGCCGCACCCTTGACAAAATTGACCGGGCCATCCATGAGTGTGGTGTGCACGGTGAATCCGTGGTCACGCAAGCGTGTGACCAGCTGCGCATGGGGCTGACAAACCGCTTCAAGGTGGTGGCCGCGCGCACGCATGGCCAGCATCATGCGCAGTATGTATTGTTCCTGACCGCCAAAACTGGTTGCCGCTTCCGAATGCAGAATACGCAAAGGTTCCATGGTGTGTACGGGCTCCGGTGAATCAGTACGCAACTTCGATGCCGTCGGGACCGGCCCATTCGGTCAGTTGCTCAAGCAGGGTGTCGGCCATGCGTACCCGCCACTCATCACCCAGACGCACGGAACATTCAAACGTGCCGCGCTGCAACTGCAGTTCGACCGGCACACCTGGAATACCGTTCTCGGGCTCGGCACGGTAAGGGTTCAACAGGCGCTGCAAGGTTTCTGTATTGGCCTGGCCATTCAGCCGAACCCGCAAACACTGCGCACGGGCTTCCCGTGCCAGTTGCAGATCGTAGATGACATCGGCTGAAACCCGCAAACCACCGGAGAAATCATCGTTGCTGACACGCCCCTGCATGATGACCAGACGATCTTCTTTCAAACGATTTTTATGCTGTTCGTAAAGTTCGTTGAAAATGGCCACTTCGAACTGGGCAGAGCCGTCGTCGAGCATGGCATAGAGCATTTTGCCACGCCGGGTCATTTTGGGCCGCAGGGCAGACAACACGCCGGCAAACCACTGGTTCGAGCGTGCCGGTTGCAGCCGTGCCAGGGGCTGAGGCGCAAACCGGCGGACTTCATCGCGCCAGGCATCGAATAAATGCCCGCTGAAATAGAAACCCAGGGCCGCTTTTTCTTCACGCAGACGCTCTTCGAGGGTCCAGGGTACAACCCGGGCCAATTCACCGGCAACAATATCGCCGGCGTCATCATCGAACAAGGAGACTTGGTTGGCACTGCGTTCAGCCTGCTCGGCGGCTTCGATGGCACTGCTGATCGTGGCCAGCAAGGCCGCCCGGTTTTCTTCCAGGGTGTCGAAGGCACCGGCACGAATGAGGGCTTCAATGGTGCGCCGGTTGACTGTGTGGCGGTCAACCCGGCGGCAGAAGTCGAACAGGCTGGTGAAGGGCCCGCCCTGGGAGCGGGCACGGATGATTTCCTCGACGGCCGCCTGACCCGTACCCTTGACGGCACCCAGACCGTAGCGAATGGTGCGCGGCGGCCAGCCCTTGGCCACGTGTTCGTCTCGCACAGGCTCGAAACGGTAGCCAGACTGATTGACATCCGGTGGCAGAACCGCCACCTTGTTGAGCAGACAATCTTTCCAGAATATCTGAACCTTGTCGGTATCGTCCATATCGGACGACAGGGTGGCCGCCAGAAATTCTGCCGGATGATAGGCCTTGAGCCAGGCGGTGTGATAGGCGATCAGCGCGTACGCGGCCGAGTGACTCTTGTTGAAGCCATAGCCCGCAAACTTTTCCATGAGGTCGAAAAGCTTCACGGCCAGATCGGCATCGTAGCCTTTCTCGACCGCACCCTTTTCAAAGATTTCCCGGTGCTTGGCCATTTCCTCGGGCTTTTTCTTGCCCATGGCGCGGCGCAGAAGATCGGCGCCACCCAGGGTGTAGCCGCCGATGATCTGGGAAATGAGCATCACCTGTTCCTGGTAGACGATCACCCCATAGGTGCTCTTGAGTACCGGCTCCAGGTCGGGATGGAAGTAGTCAACCTCGGCACGCCCATGCTTGCGATCCACGAAGTCGACCACCATCCCGGATTCCAGCGGCCCGGGACGATACAGGGCCAGCATGGCGATGATGTCTTCAAAGGTGTTGGGCTTGAGGCTCTTGAGGAGTTCCTTCATGCCACGCGATTCCAGCTGGAACACGGCCGTGGTGTTGCCTTCGCTGAGCAGGCGGTAGGCCTGAAGATCGTCAAGCGGCAAGGCCATCAGGTCGAAGTCGCGCTGGGCCTCGTTGAACTCGCGCACGTAACGGACGGCCCAATCGAGAATGGTCAGGTTGCGCAAGCCCAGGAAGTCGAATTTAACCAGCCCGGCGGCTTCGACGTCGTCTTTGTCGTACTGCGAGACCGCGTTGGTATCGGTACCGGGCTGGCAGTAGAGCGGGCAGAAATCGGTCAGTTTGCCCGGTGCGATCAGCACGCCCCCCGCGTGCATGCCGATGTTGCGTGTCAGGCCTTCCAGCGGGCGTGCCAGATCAACCAGGGCACGCACCTCTTCATCGGTTTCGTAGCGTTCCTTGAAAGCAGGTTCTTCGGCCAGGGCGCGGTCAAGCGACCAGGGATCGGCCGGGCTGAAGGGAATGAGTTTCGACAAGCCATCGCACAGCGAATAGGGCATTTCCAGCACGCGGCCGACATCACGAACCACCGCCTTGGCCCCCAGGGTACCGAAGGTGGCAATCTGGCTGACGGCTTCCTTGCCATACTTCTGTTTGACGTAATCGATGACGCGTTCGCGGTTGTCCTGGCAGAAATCGATATCGAAGTCGGGCATGGACACCCGTTCGGGATTCAGGAAGCGTTCGAACAGCAAGTCGTAGCGAATGGGATCAAGATCGGTAATGCCCAGCGCATAGGCCACCAGCGAACCGGCTCCCGAACCACGGCCCGGCCCGACGGGCACGCCATTGTTCTTGCCCCAGTTGATGAAGTCGGCAACGATCAGGAAGTAACCCGGGAACCCCATGCCGATAATGGTCTTGCATTCCCATTGCAGACGTTCAGTGTACTGGGGATAATGTTTGCGGCGCTCGGTTTCATCGGGAAACAACTGCTTCATGCGCACTGCCAGCCCTTCTTCGGCCAGTTGCACCAGGTAGTCGTCAAGGGTCACGCCTTCGGGCGTGGGGAAGTTCGGCAGACGCGGCTTGCCGAGATCGAGCGTGAGGTTGCAGCGCCGGGCAATTTCCACACTGTTGGCCAGCGCAGAGGGTACGTCGGCAAAGCGTTCAGCCATTTCCTGCGAACTGAGCAGGTACTGTTCTTCGGTGAATCGGCGCACCCGCCGGGCATTGCCCAGCTGTTCGCCCTCGGCAATGCAGACCCGTGCCTCGTGCGCGCGGAAATCAGTGCGCTCAAGAAACTGCACCGGATGCGTTGCCACCACGGGAAGATCAAGCGACACGGCCAGTTGCAGGGCCTGTTGCACATAGGCTTCATCGTCTTCGTGACCGCTGCGCTGCAGTTCAATGTAATAGGCATTGGGCAAGGCTTTGGCCCAGACAGTCGCCAAAGCCTGGGCCTGGGCCATTTTCCCGGCCATGAGCAAGGCGCCGACATCACCGGCCCGCCCGCCCGAAAGCACAATCAGCCCCTCGGCCTGGCGGATCCAGTCGGGATGGATTTCAGCACGACTGCGGTATTGATTGTGCAACCAGGCCCGCGACAAAAGGTCACACAAGGCCAGATAGCCTTGGTGATTGGCGGCCAGCAGCAGCACCCGGTGCGGCTTGTCGCGGTCTTCATCGTTCTGCAACCAGACATCGCAACCGGCAACCGGTTTGATACCCGCCCCGCGTGCCGCCTTGTAAAACTTGATCAGACCGAAGAGATTGCTCAGGTCAGTGAGTGCGAGCGCAGGCTGGCCAAAAGAGGCCGCCTTCTTCACGAGCGCCGAAATACGGCCGATACCGTCAACGACCGAAAATTCGGAGTGGACGCGCAAATGGACAAAAGGCGGGGTTGGTGCGGTGTTTTCGTTCATGGCGGGATTGTACTCAACGCTGCATGGCCTCCCATGCCTTTTGCAGTCGCTTGACCGACACGGGCATGGGCGTACGCAGTTCCTGGGCAAACAGGGCCACCCGCAACTCTTCGAGCAGCCAGCGGAAGTCGTCAAGGCGGGCATCACGCGCCCCCTTGAGCGCCGACAAAGCACGCTGATACTGCACCAGCAAGGGTGCCATGTCCGCCATCAGGCGGGCGTCACGGGGCGGATCACTACGGAGTTTTTCAATACGCACCTGGGCGGCCTTGAGGTAGCGCGGGAAATGTCCCAGCTGCACATAGGGGGTATCGCGCAGGAACCAGCGGTGCACCAGACCAACCTGCTGCTTCATGAGGTCGGCATAGGTGGCCGCGTGCGGCTTGGCCTGCGGCAATTTTTTCTGCAAGGCCGCCCATTCCGTCAGGATGGTGCCAGCCAGACGGGCGACTTCCTGAGCCAGCAAACCCAGCCTTCCCTTGCCTTCTGTACGCCGTTGCTCAAACTGCTCGCGGTTGACCGGCCAGGGCTCGGCCATGCAGGCGCGGTCGATGGCGCAGTCGATGATCTGGTCACGCAATTCTTCCTGGGTGCCCAGGCTGATGAACAACATGGCCATACGGGTGAGGTCGGGCAGGTTTTTTTCCAGAAATTTGACCTGATCACGCAGAGCCAGGCGAAAAAGACGCACCAGCCCGGCACGGTGTTCTTCACGTGCCTGTTGCGGATCATCGAACACATCGAGATCGCAATGTGTCTGGCGATCAACCAGGGCGGGATAGCCGATGAACGACTGACCCTTGCGTTTGATTTCCATGAGTTCGGGCAGTTCGCCGAACGTCCAGTCTGTAATCTGTTCGTGGGACAGCGCCTGGGCCACCTGATCGTCACGTGCCGCTACTTTCTGGAATGAGGCCTGGGCCTGCCGGCCATGCTCGGCTTTGAGCTGATCCAGGTTGCGACCTCCCGAAAGCATACGCCCATGCTCATCGACCACTTTGAAATTCATGAACAAATGCGCTGGCAGTGTTTCGAGCTTGAAGTCGGTGCGTTGCGGTCGCACCTTGACCTGCTCCCAGAGATCGGCGATCAGCGCATCGATCAGACTGCGATCCGGATTGGACGCCTGGGTGAACCAGCGTTCGACGAAGCCGGCCGCATAATCGGGCAACGGCACACAATGCCGCCGCATTTTCTGGGGCAACGATTTCAGCAGCAGATGCGTTTTTTCCTTGAGCATACCGGGCACCAGCCACTCGCACCGCTGCGCGTCGATCTGGTTCAGGGCAAACAAGGGAACAGTCAGCGTGACACCATCGCGCACTGATCCCGGCTCGAAATGGTAGTCGAGCGCCATGGTCACACCCTGCCACTCCACCTGCCGGGGAAAGACATCGGTGGTCACCCCGGCGGCATCGTGACGCATCAGATCGTCACGACGCAGCACCAGCGCGGCCGCTTGCGCAGGATCGAGCGTTTTGTACCAGCGCTCAAGGGTGGCGGTCTGGTAAACGTGTGCAGGAATCAGTTTGTCGTAGAAGGCATAGATCAACGCATCGTCAACCAGAATGTCAGGTCGGCGCGTCTGGTGCTCCAGCTTTTCGATGGATGCGATCAAATGCCGGTTGGCGTTCAGAAAGGGCAGCGCGCTGTTGATTTCGCCACTGACCAGGGCATCGCGAATGAAGATTTCACGTGCATGAACAGGTTCGATCTTGCCAAAATGCACCCTGCGACCGGTGTACACCGGCAGACCATACAGTGTGCCCTTTTCATTGGCGATCACCTGGCCAGCCTTTTTCTCCCAGCGTGGATCCGTCCAGGTTTTCCGGATCAGGTGTGCCCCGGCACGTTCGATCCAGCCGGGCTCGATACGCGCCACGCAGCGGGCATACAAACGGGTGGTTTCAACCAGTTCGGCCGCCATGATCCAGCGCCCGGCCTTCTTGACCATGCGCGAACCCGGATGCACAAGAAAACGGATATCGCGTGCGCCCTGGTACAACGCGGACTCTTCACTTTTCAGGCCAATATTTCCCAGCAAACCGGCCAGCAAGGCGCTGTGCAGTTGTTCATAGGTGGCTTCAAGCGTGTTCACGCGCCAGCCCTGCTCGCCGACCAGAGCGGCCAGTTGGCCATGAATATCGTGCCACTCGCGCAAGCGCAAAGGTGACAGAAAATTCTTGCGCAGCAACGCCACCAGTTTGCGCTGTGAACCCTTGTGCTGCACCTGCTCGTTGTACCAGGCCCACAGCTTCAGATACGACACGAATTCCGATTTGTCATCGTTGAACTTGCCATGGGCAGAATCGGCCGCATCACGCTCCTGCATGGGCCGATCGCGGGGATCCTGAACCGACAAGGCGGAAGCGATGATCAGCACCTCGGCCAGACACTGCTGGTCGCGAGCGGCAAGAATCATGCGCGCCAGGCGCGGATCAATGGGCAGTCTGGCCAGTTCCTTGCCGATGGGGGTCAGAAGACGCTCGTCGTCAATGGCACCGAGCTCCTGCAGCATATGGTAGCCATCAGCAACGGCACGCCCGGACGGAGCATCAACAAACGGAAATTCTTCAATATCGTTCAGGCGCAAGGCCTTCATGCGCAAAATGACCGACGCCAGCGAGGAACGCAATACTTCCGGATCGGTGAAAGCGGTGCGACGGGCGAAATCGGTTTCGTCGTACAGACGAATACAGACACCTGGCCCGATACGCCCGCAACGCCCGGCACGCTGGTTGGCCGATGCCTGGCTGACCGGCTCGATGCGCAGCTGCTCAACCTTGTTGCGCCATGAGTAACGCTTCACCCGGGCAAGACCACTGTCAACCACAAACCGGATACCCGGCACAGTGAGCGATGTTTCAGCCACATTGGTGGCCAGCACGATACGACGCTGATTGGTCTGAGGCCGGAAAATGCGTTCCTGTTCAGCCTGGGACAGACGGGCATACAAAGGCAGGATCTCGGCCCCGGGCGGGTGATGCTTGCGCAAGCCCTCAGCCGCTTCGCGGATTTCACGCTCCCCGGGCAAAAACACCAGCACATCACCCGGACCAAGCCGGGCACATTCATCCACCGCTTCGACCACGGCATCGATCAGGTCGCGCTCTTCATCGCGTTCGGAACGACGTGCATCGTCCGCCTCGGCATCGTTGAGATCAGGGCGCACAGGACGGTAGCGGATATCGACCGGATACAGGCGGCCCGAGACCTCGACAACCGGTGCCGGTTTGCCGTGCACGGTGAAATGCTGTGAAAACCGCTCGGCATCGATGGTGGCCGACGTAATGATGAGTTTGAGGTCGGGGCGGCGCGGCAGCAACTGCAGCAAAAAACCCATCAAAAAGTCGATATTGAGACTGCGTTCGTGCGCCTCATCGATAATGATGGTGTCGTAACGGCGCAGTAAAGGATCGCGCTGGGATTCAGCCAGCAAGATACCGTCGGTCATGAGCTTGATGGCTGTATTGCCACTGCTACGCTCGTTGAAACGGATCTGGTAACCCACCCAGTCACCCAGTTCGGTGTTCAGCTCTTGTGCAATTCGCCGTGCCACCGAGGTGGCCGCCAGGCGACGCGGCTGCGTATGCCCGATCATGCCTTTCAGGCCACGCCCCAGTTCAAGGCAGATTTTCGGCAACTGGGTGGTTTTACCCGAACCGGTTTCGCCGCAGACAATCACGACCTGATTCGACTGGATGGCTGTAGCGATGTCCTGGCGTCGGGCACTGACCGGCAGATCATCAGGGTAGGTGATGACCGGAGGCACACGCGCAACGACAGGATGCGAAACGCAAGACGATTGGCGCTGACCCCGTGCGGCCGGGGTGTCTGAAGCGGCCGGGGACGGCCCTTGAGCCGGCTTGACCGACGAAGGTGGTGTGGCCATTGCTGCATACGGTGCAGGCATTGCGGCTGTTGCTGTGTCGATCCTGCTGGAACGCGAACCGATTGAGTGTTTTTTTCTGGAATCAGGCATGAAACGTCTTGGGTGAAAACAGTCCGTCATTATAATTTGAGGGTTACCCTTCACTTTTGGCAGGAAGCCCACGCACCATGAACACACCGGAACAGGAAACAACTGTCTCTGCCCACGATGCACCGGAATTTGCACCGGCACAATTTGTGCGATGGTTCCGCCAGGTGGCACCCTATGTACACGATTTCCGCGGCAAAACCTTCGTGATTGGTTTCGGGGGGGAACTGGTCAGTGATGGCGCCCTGAACACCCTGATCCAGGACCTTTCACTGCTTTCGGCACTGGGTGTGAAACTGATCCTTGTACACGGATCACGCCCCCAGGTGAACGAGCAACTGAAACTGAAGGGCTTCGACCAGCAATTCGGCCGAACCACCGAACCGACCAACCCGGCCGCGCTGGAATGCGCCAAGGAAGCGGCGGGTGAAATTCGCCTGGACATCGAGGCCGCGTTCAGCCAAGGCCTGCCCAACACCCCCATGTCGCATGCGCAGATACGGGTCATATCGGGCAATTTCGTTACGGCGCGCCCTGTGGGCGTGATCGATGGCGTTGATTACCAGCATTCAGGCTCGGTGCGCAAAATGGATATCGATGCGATCAAAAGCATCATCAACCAAGGCGCCATTGTACTGCTGTCGCCTTTGGGTTTTTCACCAACAGGCGAAGCCTTCAACCTGGCCATGGAAGACCTGGCCACCAGTGCCGCCATTGCCTTGCGTGCAGAAAAACTCATTTTCCTGACACAAGACCGTTTCGTGACCGATGAACATGGTGCCATCGACACCGAGCTGGCCCGGGCGGATGCCGACCGATTGCTGGCTGGCGGTACGCTTGACGCAGATACCGCCACGTTCCTGAGCCATGCCTCACGCGCCGTCAAGCGCGGGGTAGCCCGTGCGCATCTGGTGCCTTACACCCTTGACGGCAGTGTGCTGCTTGAGATCTTCACACACGACGGCGTAGGCACCATGGTTGTGGAAGACACACTCGATGATCTTCGCCCGGCAACCATGGATGACGTCGGTGCGATTGTGCAACTGATCGAACCTCTGGAAGCCGATGGCACGCTGGTGCCGCGCGGTCGCGCCGTTATTGAACGTGATGTCGAACGTTTCACTGTCCTTGAGCACGATGGCGTCATTTATGGGTGTGTCGCCGTCATGCCCTACCCGGAAGACCAGATGGCCGAAATGGCCTGCCTGATTGTCCACCAGGAATGGCAGGGTTCCGGTGAAGGCGAAATACTGCTGCGACACGCTGAATCACGTGCGCGCGCCATGGGTGCCCGGCGCATTTTTGTACTGACTACCCGGACATCACACTGGTTCATGAAACGCGGCTTTGTGCCCGGTGGCATCGCCGACCTGCCCAAAGCGCGCCAGGCCCAGTACAACCACTCACGGCGCAGCCTTATTTTCATCAAACGGCTTTAAATGAACGGTGCCGGTTTCAGGCAGTCTGTCAAACATCAATCATCGAACGGGAAAACCGGCCCCGCTACAATACTTTTTTTCATTCGTCTGAAGGTGATGCGACTATGGCACGCATGGTGAACTGTGTAAAACTCAAGCACGAGGCCGAGGGCCTTGATTTCCCGCCCTACCCAGGTGAACTGGGTGTGCGTATCTGGCAAAGCATTTCAAAAGAAGCCTGGGCACGCTGGATGGAGATCCAGACGCGTCTGGTCAACGAAAACCGCCTGAATCTGGCCGATGCGCGCGCCCGCAAGTATCTGGCCCAGCAAATGGAAATGTTCCTGTTCGAAGACGGCGATGTAGAGGCACAAGGTTACGTACCACCAAGCGCCTGACACAACGCACAACGCCCGGCCAAGGCCGGGCGTTCGGAAACCGCACTGGTAAAAAATCAGGCGTCGGAATCCTCACCTTCAGGCACGGGTTCTTCACCGCGAGCAACACGCTCGGTATTCTTGACACCGGTATGGCGAACGTCATCGCCTGACACCAGATAAATGACACGTTCCGCCATGTTCTTGGCATGATCACCGATACGTTCCAGGGCACGTGCAATGAATACCAGTTCAATCGATGAAGAAATGGTGCGCGGGTCTTCGATCATGTAGGTGACCACCTGACGCAGCGTGGCTTTCCATTCTTTATCAACTTCTTTATCCGTACGAACCACTTGGGCGGCAAGCACCGTATCACGGCGAGCCAGCGCATCAAGTGCCTGACGCAGCATGTCGGCCACAAAATTGCCCATATGACGCAACTGCACCACGGGTTCGAAGCGTGCATTGGCTTCGTAAAGACGGCGCGATGTTTTGGCGATTTTCTCGGCTTCATCGCCACAGCGCTCCATGTCGGTGAGCATTTTCGATACCGACATGAGCAGGCGAAGATCGCCGGCAGCCGGTTGGTTGCGTGCGATCAGCAGGTTGACACGCTCATCGATTTCGACCTCGAGCGAGTTGACCATTTTTTCGTAGTCGCGGACACGCTCGACAAGATCAAGATTGCCGGATGCCAGAACCTCGATGCTGTCACGGATCATGGACTCAACCAGACCACCCATTTGAAAAAACAGTGAACGCGCCGTTTCGAGGTCGGCATTGAATTGCTTGTTGGTGTGCTCTGTCATGGTGGCCTTCAGGGAACAATAGTGACGGATTACAAGCTTAACAGTCGATTATTGCCGGAATATGACAGATCATGATCGTGCGGCATCTGTTGCAGCTTGCATGATTTTTACTCCGTTCTGCGTGGACACCAGCGCCACTGAAGCCCCGGACAACGCAAACAGACCACAGGTGACCACACCGGGAATGTTATTGATACGCGCTTCCAGAATGGCCGGCTCACGTATGCTCAGGCCGGAAATATCGAGTATTTGCCCCCCGTTGTCGGTGATGAAACCATCGCGCAAGGCCGGTGTACCGCCTAATTCTGAAAGCGCACGAGCCACTGCCTGACGGGCCATCGGCAGAACCTCGACCGGCAATGGAAAGGTACCCAGTGTTTCGACGACCTTGGATTCATCGACAATGCATACAAACTGCCGGGCGACCGATGCAACGATTTTTTCACGGGTAAGCGCCCCGCCGCCGCCCTTGATCATGTTCAGTCCGTGATCGATTTCATCGGCGCCATCGACATACACAGGTACGCTTTCGACCTGGTTGAGATCGACCACGGGAATACCCAGGGCCGTCATGCGCGCTGTGCTGCGTTCGGAACTGGAAACCGCCGCGCGAAAACGCCCACGATGTTCGGCAAGGGCATCGATGAAGAGATCAACGGTGGAACCTGTACCCACACCGATGATGTCATCGGACTGCACAAGCGGCAAAATGTAGTCGACAGCGGCACGCGCCACGTTGGCCTTGAGTTCAGCTTGGCTGAGCATGAAAGTACCTCCCGGGTGGTCAGGCAATAACAAATCAGGCGAAAAGTTCGCCATACTTCTTTTCGGAAAAACCCACGGCAACCTGGCCGGCAGGCAATACGGTGACAGGCCGGCGTATAAGGGCCGGGTACTGTGCAATGAGTGCCAGCCAATCGTCTTCCGAAGCGGGTGACTTGCGGTCATCCGGCAAATTGCGCCATGTCATGGAAGCGCGATTGACCAGTTTTTCCCAGCCTCCCACCTGACCGGCCCACTGTACCAGCAGAGCCGGGGCAACCGGATGATCACGGTAATCGGTGAAGTGGTGGTCAATGCCTTTTTCACGCAACCACGCCAACGCCTTCTGGCAGGTGCTGCATTTGACAAGACCGAATAATTGAACTGAGCTCATGATGATCCTTTGGTGTCACGGCGCCACTGCATCCAGTTGGCAAAAACCACAACCGCGCCGACCACCACGATAAACAAAGTGGCCAACGCATTGATTTCAGGCTTGAGCCCGAGACGAACCCGGGAAAAGACTTCAAGCGGCAATGTGGTGTAACCGGGCCCGGACAAGAAAGACGCAATGACCACATCGTCGAGCGACAAGGTGAAAGCCAGCAACCAGGCGGCCATGAGCGCCGGAAAAATGAGCGGCAGGGTAATGATGAAAAACACCTTGATGGGGGGAGCGCCGAGATCGAGTGCCGCTTCTTCCAGGGAACGGTCAAGGTCACGAATACGCGACTGGATGATGACCGCCACATAAGCCATGCACAGGGTAACGTGGCCCACCCAGATGGTGAATATACCGTTACCTTCAGGCCAGCCCAGCACCGTGCGCAGCTCGACAAACATGAGCAGCAGCGAAATGCCGAGCACGACCTCGGGAATGACCAGAGGCGCACTGACCATGCCGATAAACACGGAAAAACCGCGGAACCGCCCCATGCGGGCCAGCACGTAGCCCGCCCAGGTGCCGATGACAACAGCCGCCGTGGCCGTGAGCGCTGCAATCAGCAATGACAAACGTGCGGCACTGAGCAAGGCCTGATCGGCAAACAGCGCTTCGTACCAGCGCAACGAGAAGCCGGTCCAGGAAGTCATCATGGCGGAATCATTGAATGAAAACACCATGAGCACCAGAATGGGGCCGTAAAGAAACCCATAGCCCAGCACCAGCACCAGCGTGCGCAGCAGCGAATTGGGTCTGGTCATGAGCGCCCCCCTTGCTGTTCGTACTGCCTGACCTGGTTATACTGGAAGAGCACCAGCGGCACCAGCAGCAACAGCACCATGACGCACGTGACAGCCGCTGCCATGGGCCAGTCGGCATTGTTGAAGAATTCGTTCCACATGATACGCCCCATCATGAGGGTATCGGCCCCACCCAGCATTTCCGGAATCACATATTCACCCACGGCAGGAATGAACACCAGCATGGCACCGGCAATGACACCCGGCATGGACAAGGGCAATGTGACCGTAAAAAATGCCTTGATGGGCCGGGCACCGAGATCGTAGGCGGCCTCGAGCAATCGAATGTCCATCTTGACCAGGTTCGCATACAGTGGCAAGATGAAAAACGGCAGGTAGGCGTAGACCAGACCAATATAAACGGCAAGATCGGTGCGGTAGATTTCAAGCGGCGAATCGATGAGCCCCACACCCATGAGCAGGTTGTTCAACAGGCCATCGTTACGCAAAATGCCGACCCAGGCGTATACACGCAGCAACAGGGATGTCCAGAACGGCAGGATCACGCCCAGCAGAAGCAGGTTGCGGATCGCCGGACTGGACCGTGCAATGTAGTACGCCATGGGATAGCCGATCAACACGCAACAGACGGTGGCGATCAATGCCATTTTCACCGAACTGAGGTACGTGGCGATATACAGACTGTCGGTGAAAAGCAGAATGTAGCCACGCAAGCTCAGCATGAGCGTCAGGGTTTCATCCTTCAACTGGGCCAGCGGCGTATAAGGTGGCACACCGAACTCGAGATCGGCAAAACTGATCTTGAGCACCAGCAAAAAAGGAACCAGCAGGAACAGGGCCAGCCAGATGAACGGCGGCACGATCGCCAGACGCCGCAATGCCGTGCCGCTCTGGAAAGAGGTCATTTTCATGATGGCAGTACGGTCGCGCTGTCGTCGGACCAGGTAACAAACACTTCATCATCAATGCCGGGGGCATCGGCCTGCGCCAGCAGCATGCTGGGTACCTGCGCCTCAACCACTTGACCGGAATCGAGTCGAACCTGATAACGGGAATAGCTGCCCATCCAGGCCACGTGCGTGACCATGCCATGCCCCCAGTTGAAGTCGGCATCGGGTTGCTCGCGCACCACGCGCAGGTTTTCAGGCCGGATCGAAATGTACACTTCCATGCCCAGCGGTTCACTGACGCCATGACTGACATACAAGGGCCGGGTGAGGTCGGCACTTTCAATGTGCACGTGATCGGGCTCATCGACCGTGATGGTGCCGGTGAACAGATTGGTGGACCCGATGAAACCGGCCACGAAGCGGCTGTTCGGGAAGGCATAGACATCGTGCGGGGTGCCACACTGCACGATCTGGCCTTCGCTCATGACAGCCAGACGATGGGCCATGGTCATGGCTTCTTCCTGATCGTGGGTCACCATGATGCAGGTGACACCGACCTGATCAAGAATTTTTACCAGTTCGATCTGGGTTTTCTGGCGGATCTGTTTGTCGAGCGCCGACATGGGTTCGTCGAGCAACAACAGTTTGGGCCGCTTGACCAGACTACGGGCCAGGGCCACCCGCTGTTGCTGCCCACCCGACAACTGATTGGGCTTGCGCCGCGAATACCCGGCCATCTGCACGAGATCAAGGGCCTCGAACACACGTTCGTGGATTTCGTTGCGGGGCACCCCTTCCTGCTTGAGACCAAAGGCCACATTGGCCTCGACGGTCATGTGGGGAAACAAGGCGTACGACTGGAACATCATGTT
The DNA here is from genome assembly GCA_012727555.1 of Alcaligenaceae bacterium. GTDB lineage: Bacteria > Pseudomonadota > Gammaproteobacteria > Burkholderiales > Burkholderiaceae_B > JAAYGT01. Next base: position 27,962 of record JAAYGT010000060.1, read on the forward strand.
GACCGGACGTTTGTACGGAGGCAACAAGGTGATGTCCTGGTTGTCGAGGTAAATATGCCCTGAGGTCACTTCCTCGAAGCCCGCCAGCATGCGCAACAGAGTCGATTTGCCGCATCCGGAACTGCCCAGCAGCGCAAACATTTCCTGTCGCCGCACCGACAGATTAAGCGACTTGACCGCTACGGTGTCTCCGTAGATCTTGACGACATCTTCGACACGCACGAATTCATCGGCATCCGCCGACCAGTTCTGCCCGGCAACACGGGTATCCGCCATGATTGGTTTACCGCCCTGACTTGAGTTCAGCCCACATGCGGGTCTGGAGACGCTGCACGGGCAAAGGTTGTGGCTTGATCACATACAGCGTTTTCGATACGTCGGGTGAGGGATAGATCATGGGATTATCAGCCACTTCCTTGACGACAAAGTTACGCGCTTCTTTGTTGGCATTCGGGTAGAACATGGTGTTCGTGATGGCCGCATGCACCTGGGGTGTTTCGATGTAGTTGATGAACGCGTGGGCTTCATCGACATTGGCCGCATCTTTGGGAATGGCCATGGTGTCGAACCAGGCGGGCGCCCCTCCCTGCGGAATGACGTAATCGATGGTGTAGGCTTTGCCGGCCTCACGTGCACGATTGGCCGCGATCATGACATCGCCGGAAAAACCGTAGACCATGCACAGGTCGCCGGCAGCGAGTTCATCGATGTAACCCGAGGAGCTGAACTGGCGAATGTAGGGCCGAATGGATTTCAGCAATTCCAGGGCCGCTTTGTAGTCGTCGGGGCTGCTGCTGTTGGGATCTTTGCCCAGATAATGCAGGGCTGCAGGAAAGACCTGGGCCGCTTCATCGAGCACCGAGATACCGCAGCTCTTGAGCTTTTCGGCATGCTCAGGCTTGAACAACATGTCCCAACTGTTCAGGGGTGCATCGGCACCCATGATTTCGCGTACTTTGGTCACGTTGTAGCCCAGACCATTGGTGCCATACCCCCAGGGAATCAGGTAATCATTACCCGGGTCAACGGTGGCAACGATGGCCATGATGTCGGGATCAAGGTATTTCCAGTTGGGAATTTTGGATTTATCGAGCTTCTGGAACAACCCGGCCTGCAACTGGCGTGCTGCGTAGTGGGTGGACGGCACCACGACATCGTAGCCCGACTTGCCGGTGAGCAACTTGGCCTGCAGGGTGTCGTTGCTGTCATAGACATCGTAACGGACCTTGATGCCGGTTTCTTTTTCAAAACCGGAAATGGTGTCGGGCGCCGTGTATTCGGCCCAGTTATACACATTGACGACTTTTTGCTGACCCCAGGCAGAGGTTGCGGCAACAACCATGGCGGCGCCCAGAACCCACTGCTTAGTCTTGGTGAATGTCATTGCAAACCTCCCCAAAAGTACAAAAAACCAAAAGGCGTGATGATAAAGCTTTTTGATGCTGCAGGTACGGCTACAGGTGACCATGAGAACGTTCGAGCTGACCATACGCCTGGTCGAGCTCGGCCCACCAGAGCATGCCCCGTTCGCCAGCCAGCTTCACCAGTGACCTGCGCAGGCGCAACAGATTAGCCTGGCGCAGTTCCGGTGTCAGCGCCCGGGGACGACTTTTATCGAAGTCGATCAGCCAGACCTTGTCGTTGTTATCAATGAGAATATTGTACGCATTCAGATCAGCGTGCCAGACCCCCAGTTGATGCATCTGGAACAGGGCCAGTGCCGTACGAGCCTGATGGCCCTGATCAAGAACCGTGACCAGGGGACGTGCGTCGGGAATGCGCTCGATCATGATCGCCGCACGGTACAACAGGCCCGTACGCCAGTAGGCCGCAGCCAGCGGACGCGGCACAGGCAGACCCCGTTCATACATGAACTGCAACAGGCGGTACTCGGCCAGGGAACGGGTGCGTTCAGGGCCTCGCCAGATGTAGCGATCGGCACTGAACCGTGCCACCAGGCCACCGCGCCGGTAATGCCGTATGACGGCGTCTCCGAAACCCGCCTGAACAAACCAGGCTGCCTGACGCCCTCCGTGGCTGACAGGCTCAACCGTGTAACGCGGATTCAGGGGATTGAGCAAGTTGCAATCGGGCTCTGGAATGCGCGCATGGTCGACCCAGATCGAGCCGCCCGGACACTGCATGCAACGGGTATCGAACGGCAGCGTCATGAGGCTTCCCGCAAGGACACAAGTGGCGGCGTGCGCAACACGCCGGCCAGTGCAAAGCGACCGCCGGCCAGGGCTGCGCCCGTTCCTGCCAGAACCCCGGTGAACCAGGGCCAGAGTGTCAGGGCCAATTCAAAATCGAAAACGAAATGGGCCAGCCCCCAGGCAATAAGCACGGCAGCAGCTGTGCCCATGAGCCCTGCCAACGCACCGAGCAACAGCAGCTCGATGCGCAAGGCGGCCGAGAGCTGCGCCGCGCTGGCCCCCAGGGCACGCAAAATGGCGACTTCCCGCTTGCGTTCATCGCGCGTGGCATACATGGCCGCCCCGAGTACCAGCACACCGGCAGCCAGCGTGAAAAGGAACAGCAACTGGACAGCCTGAATGACCTGATCGAGGACACCCTGGACCTGAGCCAGTATGGCCCCGATGTCAAAGACCGTGACGTTTGGAAAATGATGGACCAGCGTCTGGATCAATGCAAGCCGGGACGGCGGCAGATAAAACGATGTGATGTAACTGGCCGGCGCATCGGCCAGCGCAGAGGGGCTCAGCAATGCAAAAAAATTGACCTGAAAGGAGTCCCAGTCGACCGTGCGCAGACTGGTGACCGTTACCTGGACAAGCGTGCCGGCAATGTCAAAACCAACGCGATCGCCTACCGACACCCCGAGCGTTTCCGCCATGCCGGTTTCAAGCGACATTTCCGGCTGACCGGGCTGGATCCAGCGCCCTTGAACCAGGGTATTGCTGGCAGGCAATGTGGGTGTGTGTGACAAATTGAATTCGCGATCGATCAGACGGCGGGCGCGGGGATCGTTGAAATCGTCGGTATTGACCGGCTTGCCGTTGATACTGACCAACCGGCCGCGCACCATGGGTTCAAGGTGCGCGCCCTGGATACCATGCGTGTTCAGCGTGTCGAGTACCCCGGCGCGCTGATCTGGCTGGATATTGATAAGAAACGTATTGGGGGCATCGGGAGGCACCGTGTTCTGCCAGCCCAGCAACAGGTCGGTTCGGGTAATTGCCAGCAACAGCAGAATGGTGAGCCCGGTGGACAGGGCGCACAACTGGGTAATGGTGAGCCCCCGGCGACGGGCGATACCGGCCAGGGCAAAACGCAGGGCGGCATAAGGCATACCTGTTCTGCGAAACAGCCCCAGCACGCTGACCAGCGCCAGGGCCACCAGCGCGAACACCAGGCAGGCACCGGCGAAACCCGCCGCAATCACGAGACTGAGCTGGAGATCATTGGCCACCCAGAGAATGAGCATGAAAAACACGATGCTGCCCAGCGCATAGGCCGGCCAGCTGCGCAACACCAGCGAAGCATCGGTATGACGCAACACCGTGACCGGAGCCACCTTGCGCAACACCGACAAAGGCGGCAGCGCAAACCCCACCAGCAGTAACACACCCGTAGCCAGCCCTTGCAGGGCCGGCAAGGGTGAGGCCGCCGGCAAAGGCGTGGCAATGAGCCGGGCCACCGCCACCACCAACCCTTGATGAACCAGAAACCCGGCCATGGAACCCAGGATACCCGCAAGCAGACCGAGTGCAAGAAACTGCACCCAGAGCATGCCGGCGATTTGGGTGGCCCCGGCGCCCAGACAGCGCATGACCGCAATGCCGTCATGGTGACGCAAGGTGAAGCGACGCGCTGCCAGTGCAACGGCAACTGCTGCCACCATGACAGTCAGCAAGGCAACGAGTGTGAGGAACTGACGTGCTCGTTCGAGCGCACGCTGTACGGCCGGCTGGCTGTTTTCAACGGTACGGATTTCCTGGCCGCGTTCAAGGACGGTTTCAAGCCACTGCCTGTAACCACGCACGGCCGGTTCGGTTCCGGCCACCAGCAGACGGTAACTGGCCCGACTACCCGGACCCAGCAGACCGGAGGCAGGCAGATCGGTGTCATTCATGATGACACGCGGCGCAACATTGACAAACTGCATGCCCCGATCGGGCTCATAGGCCAGAACGGCGGCAATGGTCAGATCGAGATCGCCAACCTGCAGGGTATCGCCAGGCGCCAGACCCAGCAAACCGAGAATCTGGCGATCAGCCCAGACGGTTCCGGGCGCCGGCACGTGATCGGCCGGCACGGAAACGGCGGCATCAAGTGAAGCAGCAAGCCGCACCTGGCCGCGCAGGGGATACCCCGCCGACACAGCCTTCAGGGACACCAGATGCGCCTTCCGGTTGGTACCGACCATGGATGGAAACTGGACGGTTTCAGCCGTTTCAAGCCCGGATTCACGGGCTCGCGACGTGAGCACGGTATTGACGGGGGAGCGCGTCTGGACGACCAGATCGGCCCCCAGCATCTGGGTGGAATCGCGCTCAAGGGCCCGGGTGACGCGGTCGGCCAGAAACCCCACGCTGGTTACGGCAGCCACGGCCACAACCAGCGCCAGCAAAAGCAAACGCAACTCGCCGGAGCGCCAGTCACGGCGCAAGGCGGAAAAACCCAGACTGAGCATTGAACGCATGGTGTAGGTTCCTTCAGGAACTGACAAGCAGAAGCACCATGATAACAAGCAACATACAGGCAAATGTAAGCTTCAGCCTGGGTTCGGACAAGGAAAAAGCGAGCCGCACACCGTAGGGCACGAGTGCAATGCTTCCGAGCGCCATCGGAATGCCCACCATCCAGTCAGCCTGGCCCTGCAGGGCATAAGCCACCAGGGCAACCACGATCCCAGGGATGATCATGGTCAGGGCCAGACCCTGGGCATCGGTTTGTGAAAGCCGGAAAACGGTGGTGAGCAAAGGCACAACCAGCACAGACCCCCCGACCCCGAAAATACCCCCCGTAATGCCGGCCAGCATGCCGATCAGCGCAAACCAGCCACGATGATGATCACGTACCTTGAGTCGGGGTGTGGACGACGTGCCCCGGCGAGCCCAGGGGCTGCTCTGGTAAAAGTAGAACACGGCAATCAGCAGTACGAAAACGGCATAAATGGTGCGAAGCAGGACGGGGTCCATGCCCAGCGCCAACTGAGCGCCTACCCAGGTCAGGGCAATGGAACCCAGAGCCCCGGCCGCCGCAGCCCGCAGATCAATGGCTTCCTGCTGGTTGTACTTGCGCACTGTAGCGAGCACAGCGGGCAACACCATGATGAGCGCCGTGCCCTGGGCAAGTTGCTGATCCATGCCAAGCACCAGCCCCAGCAACGGAATGGCCAGCAAACCACCACCGATACCCAGCACCCCGCCGGTAAAGCCAATGACAGCCCCTGAAAACAGGGCCCCTGCAACCACCACATACCACGCAACCATAGTGTTTCCTAGGCCAGTTCACGCATTTTGGCCATGGCTTCGTCGATGCGGTCCACGGCAATGATTTCAAGCCCTTCGATCGGCTGACGAGGGGCATTTGCCCTGGGAACAAGTGCCATCCCGAAGCCCAGTTTCGCCGCTTCACGCAAGCGTTCCTGGCCGCGTGGAGCAGGTCGGATCTCGCCGGCCAGACCGACTTCGCCAAACGCAACCAACCCCTTGGGCAACGGGCGGTTGCCCAAGGACGACATGATGGAGAGCATGACGGCCAGATCGGCGGCGGGCTCGGTGATTTTGACGCCGCCCACCGCGTTGACAAAGACATCCTGGTCGAAGGTGGCCACGCCGGCATGACGGTTCAACACCGCCAGCAACATGGCCAGACGGTTTCCTTCGAGACCAACGGTAAGACGGCGCGGGTTGGGTACGTGAGCGCTGTCGACCAGAGCCTGGATTTCAACCAGTAAAGGCCGGGTGCCCTCCTGGGTGGCCATGACGCAGGAACCGGGCACGTTCTGGGCATGCTGCGACAGGAACAAGGCTGACGGGTTGGATACCCCCCGCAGGCCGCGATCGGTCATGGCAAAAACACCGAGTTCATTGACGGCACCGAAGCGGTTCTTGAAAGCACGCACCAGACGGAACGACGAGTGTGTGTCGCCCTCGAAGTACAGCACAGTATCAACGATGTGTTCAAGCACACGTGGGCCGGCCAGCGTGCCATCTTTGGTGACATGGCCGATCAGAATGATGGTGATGCCCGTTTGTTTGGCCATGCGCGTGAGCTGTGCGGCACATTCACGTACCTGGGAAACGGACCCGGGCGCCGCCGTGAGACTGGACGAATACAGGGTCTGGATGGAATCGATGACCGCCACACGCGGCGAATGCTCGCCCAAAGCAGCCAGAATGGCTTCGAGCCGTATTTCAGCCAGCAGTTTCACATTCGCGGTGGCCAGTTCAAGGCGGCGGGCTCGCAGGGCCACTTGCTGGGCCGATTCCTCGCCCGTGACATACAGCACACTGGAGCGCGATGACAGGGCAACCAGCGCCTGGAGCAACAAGGTGGATTTGCCGATACCCGGATCGCCGCCGATAAGCACAACGGCGCCGTCAACCAGACCGCCACCGAGAACACGGTCGAACTCGCCAATGCCGGTGGGTTCACGCGGAAATTCACGTGCATCGATGTCGGCAATGAACTGGACCGGACTGACTGACGCCAACGGTGCGAAACGGTGAGCCGTGACCGGCGCTTCAAGCTGCTCCGACAAGGTGTTCCAGGCACCGCAGTGCGGGCACTTGCCCACCCATTTGGGACTCGTGGCACCACACTCGGAACAGACATAGGACGTTTTGGCTTTAGCCATGCGGGCGCCCCGGAAGCTTAACGATTGACAAGCGTGCCCCCGCCGTCGACACCGAGAATCTGGCCGGTGATGTAGCTGCCGTCGTCCGACAGAAAAAAGGAAACTGCGCCGGCGACATCGGCAGGTGACGCCAGGCGCCCCA
>JAAYGT010000061.1 GCA_012727555.1 Alcaligenaceae bacterium
AATTGAATCCGCTGCGCGTGCGTCTGGCGTTTCTGAATGCCGGGCTGCAACCGCCATCCATGGGCGCGGCCTGCGAGCTGGGTTTTGGTCAGGGCCTGAGCGCCAACCTGCATGCAGCGGCCTCGGTGGTGCAGTGGTATGGCACCGACTTCAACCCGGCCCAGGCCGGTTTTGCGCAGGAACTGGCCCAGGTGGCGGAATCGGGTGCCCAACTGTACACGAGGTTCAGGTTTTGTCAGCCTGATCAGGCACGTCTGGTACGGCCTTCAAATAGCGCTCGAAATCCTCGCGCCGACCTTGGACGGCTTCTTGGCGCAGATAATCCAGGGTCATCATGGATGCCAATTTTTCAGCCGCAGCACTGGCGATAAACTGGTTGACCGAGATTTCATCGCGCACGGCCAGTTCACGAATTTTGGCATGCACCGAATTCGGCAAACGTACGGTCAGGGCTGTCATGATGGGCTCCTTAACAAGGTTAAAAAAGACGCCGGCGTTACCGGTGTAACCCCCAACTCGCCGATACGGTGAAAATCTCGGATGTTGTGAGTCACAAGATATTGGCTGCTTGATGCCACTGCACATTCAAGCACCATGTCGTCGTTCGGATCACGCAAAAAAGGACGCCACAGGTAATACACATCTTGCAAATGAGCGATTGACGTCAGGTAGCGAAGATAAGACTTTACATCTTCAACCTGCAGCCCTGAAGGCACGTGTTCCGGACGGGTCAATACTGCCTGCCATTCGGTGTAGAGCGCCACCGACAGAGCAATCTTGAAACGAGGGTCTGGCAAGCTGCTGATCAAGGCAAAACTGGCACCTTGCCGGGAACGGGCAGCCGCAACCAGAACAGAAGTGTCTATAACAATTTTCATGGTTATGCCAGCATAACCAAAGAATTAGCATTCGACAAGATCTGTTTGCATCCAAACATCTTTACGACCGCTAAAATGGCCACTTTGATTTTATTATTTTATTTTTAATAATCAGCAGGTTATAGTTTTTTCCAGGAGACTTCTGGCCGCTTGTTTGGCCGCTTTGTGCGGTTGCCTATTACCAACTGATCATCCGGCCGTAAGCCCTGATGATTTCCAGGACAATTTCCGGAAAATCGCGTCAACCCCCAAACCCTAATCCCACCATTTGGTCGGCCGCCGTTTCGCACCCCAGTGGCGCGGGTTCATGCTGAATGCCGGGCGCCATTTTTCAGGCAGGCGGGTGTAGTTTTTCCCCAGTTTGTAGCCCACGATTTTGGCCAGGTTGTGCAGGGCGGCGGCGGGCAGCCACCAGGGGGCGCGAGTCAGCAAATAGAAAAATTCCGACACCAGAAAACGGCGCCCTTCCCCACCGGCACCTCCGAATTTTTCGTTGATCCAGGGGTGGTCGCGGTGGAACACGCCAATATCGAAATAACGCCGGAACTCTTCGGTGGCGGTGTAGTTGTGGGAATGGTAGGCCGTGGCTTCGGGTACATAGGCCACTTTGTAGCCGGCCAGCACGGCACGGGCGGCCAGGTGCATGTCTTCGCTTAGTATGGTTTTTTCCGGGAAGCCGCCCAGTTCCCTGAGCGCACTGACGCGGTAGGCGGCAAAGGAATTCGAGTTGAAAACGGTTTTCAGGCCGCGTTTGGGGGCATCGGCCTGGCTGGCAATGTAGCCCTGCGTGCCATAGTTGAAGCGGCGGGCATGGGCGGCAATGGGGTTGGCATTGGTGTGCGGCAATTGCCGGCCGTAGGCCACGGCCACGGCGGGGTCGCGAAACACGCGTACCAGGATGTCGATGGCGTCGGGCGTGGCCAGAATGGCGTCTTGCGTGAGGAACACGGCGATGTCCGGGGTAGGGTCGCACAGATCAAGAGCATGGTTGCGGGTGCCACCGTGGTCAAATTCTTCCGGGGGAATGACATACACACGAAAACCGCAGTGGCGCCCGACCTTGGCGGAGTCATCTTCCGACGAGGAATCAACCACCATGACATCCAGCAGGTGTTCGCTGGCCACGCGGCAGCGGGCAATGGCGTGGGCCGATTCACGCCACAGGCGCCCGCCATTGTAGGTGGGCACCAGAATGTCGATCATGGGCTCGTAGGCGGGGGCCGCTGTTGCACCCTGGGTGTTGGCCGTACCATCGCCGGGGGTCAGGCTGGCGGCTGCATCGGTGGTTGCATCGGTGGTTGCATAGGCGACTGCATCGGTGGTCTCACCGGTGGCTGCACTGACGGGCGGCTCGGCCGTTGCATCAGACCATACCGGCTCGTCGGCTGGTGCCGCCGGACGAGCGTTCTGCAATTCAGGGCTGGGCATTCAGGAAACCTTTGTAAAGTGTCATGGCGATGATTTTCAAATCGAGCCCCAGTGACCAGTTATTGATGTACCACAGGTCGTACTCCACCCTTTTTTCCATTTTTTCAAGGGTGTCGGTTTCACCCCGGTAACCGTTGACCTGGGCCCAGCCGGTGATGCCGGGCTTGACCTTGTGGCGCTGCATATACGATTCGACCAGGTCTTTGTAGTAGTCGTTGTGGGCAAGAGCGTGCGGGCGCGGGCCCACGATGGACATGCGCCCCTGCAGTACGTTGAAGAACTGGGGCAGTTCGTCAAGGCTGGTGCGACGCAAGAAGGCGCCCAGGCGGGTAACGCGGGGGTCGCCCGGGCGGGCCTGGGTCACCTGGCTGGAGCCTTCGTCGTGTACTTCCATGGACCTGAATTTGTACACCTTGAACCGGCGGCCATTGATGCCCATGCGGTATTGCTTGAAGATGACCGGCCCGGGCGAAGAAAATTTGATGGCGACTGCAATAACCAGGCACACGGGCAGAATGATCAGGGCGATCAGGCTGCCCAGAATCAGGTCTTCAGCCCGTTTCACGATGCGGGCCGGGCCCTCCATGGGGGTGCGGCTCAGGTCAAGGGCATAGAGGCCAGCGATGTTGCTGACACGGTGGTTCAGCAAGGGCAGGTCGCCCAGATCGGGCAGGTAGCGAATATCAACGGTTTGGTGGCGCAGGGTATGCAAAATGGTTTTAATGGCTTCGCCCTGGTGCAGGGGCAGGCACAGCCACACTTCGTGGGCACCGCTTTCTGCGATCAATGCCACCAGGTCGTCGTGCCACTGGGCGGTGGTGTCAAGGCCCAGGGTATGAATAATGTGAAAGCCTTGTTCGGGTAAGGCGGCAAGGCGTGCCTGCAAGGGTGCGCCGGCACGGCCGGATTCGATCACGATGACGTGCTTCAGGTTGCGCCCCCGGGCACGCAGGCTTTTGAGCAGCAGGTACACGGCAATGCGAAACACGGTGACCAGGGTCAGGGCCACGGCCACGGTGGTCACCATCCAGATGCGGGAATAGTCTTCGGCCACCTGCAGCAAAACAGCCAGGCCGGAAACGATGGACAAGGCGATCAGCCAGCCGCTGACCATGCGCCCCAGCTGGCCCAGCAGGTTGCGGCCACGCCACGACTGGTAACTGCCCAGCATGAGCTGGCACAACACCACCAGCAGGGCAATGACGGTGGTGGCCGTTAAATAGTACGGCAGCATGTACCAGTCGTTGAAGCGCAGAAAGTGGGCGATGTAGCTGCCACCGACGATCAGGCACAGGTCGATCAGTGCCGCCACAAACCCCAACGGGTAGCGTTCGGCAAAGGTGGGATTGTAGTGGCTTGATCGGGAACGGTTGGGCATGAATGCATGGTCACAAAGTGTTAACGGATTGTACCTGCTGCGGTGCGGCGACGAAAAGTGTCGGCTGTGGGCAGTGCGGCTGGCCATTGTGGTGGGTCTGGCCAGCGGGAACGATCTCTCGGAAGAGGAGGTGTTCAACGACCTGGAAGCCAGGCTGCAGGCGATGGATGACAGAACGGAATAAACTGCCTCCATTGTTTGTTTTCACCTGCCGTTGCCCATGGAAATTCTGACCCTTGCCCTGCTGCTGTTCACGGCTGTTCTTGCCAGCGGCATGATCAGTCGCATGCTGCCGATGTCCATCCCCCTGCCGCTGGTGCAAATCGCGCTGGGCTTTCTGATTTCAGGCGTTTTCCAGCATGGGGTCACGCTGAACCCGGAACTTTTCTTTCTGCTGTTTCTGCCCCCGCTGCTGTTTCTGGATGGCTGGCGTATTCCCAAGCAGGGTCTGCTGCGCGACAAATTCGGCATTCTGAACCTGGCTTTCGGACTGGTGTTTTTTACCGTCATCGGGCTGGGTTTTCTGATTCACTGGATGATTCCGGGCATGCCCTTGCCCGTCGCGTTTGCATTGGCGGCCATCGTGTCACCCACCGATCCCGTGGCGGTCTCGGCCATTACGCGACGCGTTCCCTTGCCCAGGCGGCTGGTGCTGGTGCTGGAAGGCGAATCGCTGTTCAACGATGCCAGCGGCCTGGTGGCCTTCCGCTTTGCCGTGGCGGCGGCCGTCACCGGCACGTTTTCGTTATCGTCGGCCACACTGTCGTTTTTATGGGTGGCGCTGGGCGGTCTGGCGGTCGGAACCCTGTTGACCGGGCTGCTGGTGGCGGTGCGCGCCCGCTTCGTGCGCCGTTACGGGGAAGAACCCGGTGCGGAAATCCTGCTCAGCGTGCTGACGCCGTTTGCAGCCTATTTTCTGGCCGAGCATGTGCATGCGTCCGGCATTCTTGCGGCCGTAGCAGCCGGTGTGGTCATGAGCTACGCCGACCTGAGCGGCGGCTTGTCGTCGGTTACACGGGTACAACGCAAGGCGTTCTGGGACACCGTGCAGTTTGCACTGAACGGCATGATGTTCGTCTTGCTGGGCGAACAGTTGCCCCGGTTGCTGCAGGGCGCCGTGCAGGTGGTTGAATCCACGGGGCACCACAACCCGGCCTGGTTGCTGGTCTATGCCGTTGTCATCTGCGCGGCCCTGGCGTTGCTGCGGTTCGTATGGGTGTGGCTGTCGCTGAAGATTACCAGCTACCTGGGCGCAAAGCGTGGGCAGTTGCCGGTTAATGTAAACCCTCGCCTGATGGCGGTGATGTCGTTGGCCGGTGTGCGTGGCGCCGTTACCCTGGCCGGGGTACTGACCCTGCCGCTGGTCACCGCCAGTGGCGCACCGCTGCCCGCCCGCGACCTGGTCATTTTCCTGGCGGCGTCAGTGATTATTTTGTCGCTCATTGCCGCCAGCATCGGCTTGCCACGCCTGTTGAATGGCATGACCCCGGTTGTGGAAACCCGCAGCCACCGGCAACAGTTACTGATCGCCCGCGTGGCAAGCCGTGCGGCCCGGCGCAGTGTGTCGCAGGCGCTGGCCAGCGTAACGGTTAAGGCCTCAAGTGCGGTTCCAGCAACGGCTGCTGCGGCAACGGCTGGAACGGCAACGGCTGCTGCGGCAACGGCTGCTGCGGCAACGGCTGGAACGGCAACGGCTGGAACGGCTGCAGCGGCTGTGGCTACAGCTGCAGCTGCGGTAGCCAATGGAACAGAAATGGCAAAGGCGGCAGCCGAGAACGAAGCGGCCCGGCTCTTTGAACAAGTGGCGCATCACGTGCTGGAAAGCATGGATATCACGCAAAAGGGCGCAGACTTGCACACCCAGGCCCTGACACTGGAAAAACGCCGGGCAATCGAGCGGCAACTACGGCTGAAGGCCCTGCAGGCCTCGCGAAGGGCCGTTTACAGGCTGGCCCGCACCCACCGGGTTTCCGACGAACTGGCCCGCGAACATGTGCGACTGCTCGACCTGCAAGAAGCGGCGCTCATGGAGTGAAACCAAACGGTGACTGACCGCCGCTAAAACCGGGGGGCACGATCAAGGCTACAGGTGCTGGTTTTACCCAAGGCGACAACATTCCGGCCATGATCCCGTTGGCAAAAGGTGAGGCGAACGAGCTACTTCCGGGCGTCAGTGCCGTACGGGCTGAAAAACGCTGTCCAGTGTTGACGGGGCGTCCAGGGCGCGGTCAAACCAGACGGAAAGCTGGTCGATGGGCGCGGCGAGGATCCTTTCATGAAGCCCCGCCGGCAAGAGACCAAAGCGCTTGTGCAACAGATGCAACAGATCTTCGGCCTTGCTTTGCTGACGGCCTTTCTCAAGACCTTGCTTCAGGCCCTTTTCAAGACCTTGTTCAAGACCTTGTTCCAGACCTTGTTCAAGCCCTTTGGCCATGCCCTGCTCCATGGCCTTGGCCGCTACAATCTTTTCGAATGAGGTCACATAACGCATCTTCTTCTCCTCTGGAAGTTGCAAAGTATTCTGCCACAACTGCTCGTTCAAATGCTGCGGCAAACGCAGCATCCAGTCCAGCACGTGCAGCATGTCCAGCACCTGCTGGCGGGCCCAACCCTTGCGGTATAACAATTGCACCAGTTGCCACTTGGCCTGCAACCGCGCCGGCATGTTGCGCCGTGTGGCCTGGGTCAGCAAGTGGGCCAGGGTAACCAGCGCAAATGGGTTGTCGTGCGCCTGCAGTTCGGCCTGCCGGTTTTGCCAGTCCAGCAGTTTGGCCACCGGAAAATCCAGTCGCAGACGGCAACCCGCATACGCGTACCCGAAATGGCGCGGCTGCCACGTTGCACTTCGGTCGGCCAGCACGGCCAGGCTCACCACCGGCGCACGGTAACGGTCAAAAATACGGTAGTGGTACACAAACATGCGCTCGGCAAAAATGCGTTGGCGGGCGCCCTGAATTTCCAGATGAATGTACAGGCAC